>DASPRM010000108.1 GCA_035624455.1 Terriglobales bacterium | reverse complement strand
CTCAGGTCCGCGGACTGTTGGCGAACTCGCCGACACCTCCGTCCTGCGTCAGACGGGGAGCGGAGACTGACCGATGGCATACCTGTTGTGCGCCCTGGCACTGATCGGCACCTACGTTGCTGCCCGCCACTCGCTGGTTCGGGGCCTGCTGGCTGTGATCGCGACCGGCTACTTCTACGGCATCATTCGGGCCAACGTTATTCACCCCGCTTCTCATTTTCTTTTTGATTTCTCAGTAGTTGGTCTTTACGGCGCCCAGATCAACCGTTTGATCCGCCCCTTCGCCAGCCTTGATGGCCAAAGGCTCAGGCACTGGGTGCTGCTGCTCATCACCTGGCCTCTCATCCTGTTCTTCGTCCCCGTTCAGGACCCTCTGGTGCAACTGGTGGGATTGCGCGGCAGCATCTTCTTGATTCCTTTTCTGCTGGTGGGAGCGCAAATCCGCACTGATGAAATCGAACAAATTGCACTCTGGCTGTCTATCTTGAACCTTGTCGCCTTCCTTTTCGGGGCGGCAGAATTTGTAATGGGCATCGAACCCTTCTACCCCTACAGTGCAGTTACGCAGCTCATCTATCGCAGCAACGATGTGGGCAGTGCGGGAGCTCATCGTATTCCGGCGATCTTTGCCAATGCCCATGCCTACGGCGGCACCATGCTGGTGACTCTGCCCCTGATCGTCGGTTCCTGGGTACGCGAACAGTCCGGTATACGCCGGCGGCAGCTTCTGATGGCGGGCATCGTCACGGCGATGCTGGGCATTTTTCTGTGTGCTTCACGAACCTCTTTTCTGCTGCTGATGGTGCTGTTCTGCGTTTTCACTTTTTCTACCCGCGTCCGCCCAATCTATCGAGTGGCCTGGCTGTTGATCGCAGCTTTGATCTTTTGGGTGGTGTCCTCCCAGGAGCGCTTGCAGCGCTTTGCCAGCCTGCGGGACACCGAATTTGTCACCGAGCGGGTGCGGGGAAGCGTGAACACCTCCCTGGTCGACGCTATCGTCCAATACCCTTTTGGCAATGGATTGGGAGGCGGAGGCACCAGCATGCCGTTTTTCCTTGCCTCTCGCGTGAACAATCCTCTCATTATCGAAAGCGAAATTGGCCGCATTCAACTCGAGACGGGCGTGCTCGGGCTGTTCTCCTGGGTATTCTTTCTGCTCTGGGTCTTCACTCGACGCCAGGGGAACCCGCAGCTTCCCATGTTCCTGGGCCGGCGGCTCGCCTACTTTGCTGTGCTGGCTTACGGCTCGATGGCATTCATTGGACTTGGGTTATTCACTTCGATTCCGGCATCGGCTTTCTTCCTGATGGAGATGGGTTGGATTGCGGTTTCCTGCAGTGAGGGAGTGCTGGAGATGCATGGAGCCCGTGGATTGCTTTCTCCAGAGCTTATTCTTTCTCGGACGGCGGGAGTTTCATGAAGGAGCGTACGCCTGCCCAATCCGCTCCCTGGGTCTTAGTGGCCGGCGATTTCCGCCCGTTGGGCGGAATGGACAAGTCTAATTTCATGCTCGCCCAGTATCTCGTCGAGCAGAACATCCCCGTTTTCCTCGTGGCCCACTCCGTGGATCCGGCACTACGCGGCCGCGCAGGGGTTCAAGCTTGCATTGTGCCGAAATTCGCGAATTCTTATCTGCTGGCTGAAGGGCTGCTGCGCCGGCGGGCTCGGGAAGTAATCACCGACGTGTGCCGCCGCTGGCCAAACGCCAGAGTCCTGGCCAATGGCGGAAATTGCGATTGGCCCGACATCAACTGGGTGCACTGCGTTCACCATGCCTGGCCCTGCCGCGACCAGGGGGCACCGCTTTGGTCTCGCGCGAAGAATCGGCTCGGCAAATTCCTGGCGCGGCGGAGCGAGCAGTGTGCCATTGCGCGCGCCAGTCTGGTACTGGCCAACTCCGAGCGCACTCGAGACGATCTGATCCGGTTGTTGCAAGTTAAACCCGAACGCGTACACGCCGTGTATCCCGGCGCCGATCCGGAGTCTCGGCCTCCCAGCAGCGAGGAACGTTCGGCGGCGCGGCAGTGGCTCGGGTTCTCCCCCGAGCGCCCTCTGATCGCATTCATTGGAGGCCTGGGGCACGATCACAACAAGGGTTTCGACACTCTGTGGTCCGTTTTTCGCGAATTGTGCAGGATTACCGATTGGGATGCCAACCTCGTGGTTGCCGGTGCGGGAAGAAACTTGCCGGACTGGCGATTCCAGATCGCCGCTTCCGATTTGGAACCGCGGGTCCGCATGTTGGGAGTAACCGATCGTGTGCCTGAAGTTTTGGCCGCCGCCGACCTGCTGGTCAGCCCAGTGCGTTATGAGGGTTTCGGAATGAACGTTCAGGAAGCAATCTGCCGTGGAGTGCCGGCGATGGTTACCGCTTCCGCAGGCGTCGCCGAACACTATCCCGACGAACTCCGTCACCTGTTGATCCCCAATCCTGACAACTGCCGCATCCTGGCGGAAATGCTTCGCCGCTGGCGCAAGCGCATGCCGGAGACTCGGGAAGCCTTCCTCGCCCTGGGTTCCTATCTGCGCCGGTACACCTGGCGCGACATGGCAGAGAGGATCGTGAACATCGCGGCCGATAGTGTTGTCGAAGTCGAAGAGGAAATCGCAAAGGTGGGCTCTGAGTGCTGAGCTTCCTCAAACAGAACTTGCCCCACACCAAGCCGGAATTGTGGCATGACCTTGGACGCGCTATCCCTCGGCAACTTCGTTGGCGCTTGGGGGCAGCTTGTGGCTTGATTCGCACCGAATTTGACGATGCCCTGCTCATCGACGTCGACGTCACAACTCCGGTTGGCCGGGCCATCTACATCTACGGATGCTGGGATTACGCTTTGACTCGCTTGCTTGACACACTTCTCGAACCGGGGATGTGCTTCTTCGATGTCGGAGCTAATGTCGGATATTTCTCCTTGTTAGCCGCGCGCCGTTGCAGCCGAGTGTTTGCCTTCGATCCGGCGCCTGCGATTTACCGGCAATTGTGCTCCAACGTGGCGCTGAATCCAGGCTTGAACATTCACCCCTTTGACCTGGCGCTCTCAGATCAATCGGGACCCGTCGATTTCTGGGTGGCCAACGGGGCGGAGCAGAATGGAAATTCTTCGCTCCAGCGGTGCGACAATTCGGTTCAGATTTCCGTCCAGGCGAGCACCCTGGATGCCTTCGTAGCCGAGCACCGTATCCCAAAAATAGATGTCATGAAGATCGACGTCGAGGGTGCGGAAGATGCGGTATTTCGCGGCGGGGGCGACGCCTTGGCATCCTCTGCGCCCGATATCGTGTTCGAAGCGCTCCCCGGCAGTCACGCCGGCGATCTTCTTTTGCCTTTCGGCTATCGCATCTACGAATTCCGCCACCAGCGGGCCTACCAGGCACGTAACCTTTTTGCTAGCCGGAGACCGTTGACTGCCGCTCTGGCGGCACATTTGAGATGAGGAGATCACCCCGTCCGTGACCCGATCCGCTACATCTAGGCAGATAGCAAGAAAGACATCCACCATTGCCCTGGATTTCCGCTGGCTGGATCGGCTCAACTTCGGCAATGGGCAATATCGCTATTGTGTGGATTTGATCAGCAGTCTCGCGGTCTTACCTCTCGATTTCAACTTCATCGTCATCGGGTCGCAACCATCTCCACCAGAACCCATCCGGTCAATTTTCCAGAACGGCAATTGGTGGCGGTACGTTCAGCTTGCGGATTGGAACATCCGGGGTGGGCAACGGACGTATCCCCTCCGCTACCGCCGGCTCCTGCGTCATCATCGTGTGGATCTCCTGCACAGCCTGCATTCATTTCTTCCACCGCTCTCCGGCGCACGTGCGGTCGTGACCATCTACGACATGATGTTCGAGCTGTTTCCCGAGTATCAGGCTGCCGTGGACTCGAAGCCGTATCGTGCCTTCAAACACGCGGTTCAGTCGACGGGCCCTTCTATCATCGCTATCTCCGAGGCTACGGCAAATGATGTCCACCGGCTCTGGGGAATCCCCAGAGAACGAATATCGGTGGTTTATCTCTGCGCCCAATCCGCCACCGAGCAGGACCTGAGTAGATCCAGTTCCGTGGCGGAAATCGCCGCCAAGCCATTCCTGCTTTCTCCCTACAATCTTGAACCGCGAAAGAATCTGATTTCGCTGCTGCGAGCCATGGCCGACGTGCGACGGCATCATCCGGACGTCCGCCTGGTCCTGTTCGGCCGGGCGGCAGTCACTCCGGAGCGCGAAGAACGATTCCGAGCCGATGTCCGCGAGCTGGGACTGCAGGATCGCCTGGTAATGACAGGCTTCATTTCGGATGAGGAGTTGAGCCTGCTATACCGGCGGGCTGCGCTGTTTGTTTTTCCGTCGCTGTACGAGGGGTTCGGTCTTCCGGTATTGGAGGCCATGGCCGCCGGCGCCTGCACCGTCGTTCGCAACCAGTCCGCCATGGCGGAAATACTGGCAGATGCCGGGGTACAAACTGAAACCCGGGATCCTGCTTTGCTCTCGACCGCGATCCGCTCCTTGCTCGACGATCCCACGCGTCGCGCTGATCTTGGGCACGCCGCCGAGCGGCGCTCGCAACACTTCACTCGCGAAGCCATGGCCAGGAACACACTCGCGCTTTACATGAAGGCATTGGGCCGTGAAGAACAATGGCTGGAGGCAACGCCCGTCACGCAGGAGAGCGACCCAAGCCGATTGGCTGGCTCTGACTTGATTGTGGTCTGCAAAGATTGACTATGGAGGATCGTTGAACCACTCGGGCGTCACGGTAATAATCTGTTGCCACAATTCCAGCGCCCTTCTGCCTCGTACTCTCGAGCATCTTGCACAGCAACGCGTCGATCCGCATATTCCCTGGGAAGTACTGATTGTCGACAACGCGTCTACCGATGGCACTGCCTCTCTTGCGCGGCGACTCTGGCCGGCGGAGTCAAGAGCCAACCTGAGGGTTGTGGAAGAACCCAAGCTTGGTCTTGCCTATGCCCGTGCTCGCGGAATGGCGGAGGCCAGCTACGAGTTCCTCACCTTCATCGATGACGACAACTGGCTCAACCCCAGTTGGGTGCAGTTGGTCTATGCAGTAATGCGTGATCATCCGGAAGTCGGGGCCTTGGGCGGAATCGTTGAGCCGGAGTTCGAGACTGAACGTCCCTCCTGGTTCGCGCCCGTTTCTTATCTTTATGCTTTGGGTCCGGCAGGCGAGCCCTCCGGAGACGTCACGGGCATTCACATGCTCTGCGGCGCCGGGCTTACGGTTCGGAAGTCTGCCCTGGTTGACCTCGACCAAAAAGAATTTCGCTTTATTTCCGTCGGGCGCACTGGCAAATCCCTCGGCTCAGGAGAAGACTCCGAGCTTACTTACTCGCTTCGCCTGGCCGGCTGGCGCTTGTGGATTGATCCGACACTGCGCATGAAACACTTCCTCCCTGAGCGAAGACTGCATTGGGATTATGCGCGGCAGCTTGCCTACTGGTCTGCCTACACTACCCCTGAAAGAGACGCTTTGGTTTATGCCTGCAAACCGCCGCGGAACGGCCTTTTACTGCAAGTGCGCTATCTTCGTGAAAGCTGGATCTGGCAGACAACCAGCATGCTCGCTCAGCTGTTCCTAACGCCCTCCGGCATTTTGAAACGGAGCCTCAAACTCGGCCGCGATGGCGACCCCGATGTTCTGCGCTGCGAATTTTTGCACGGACGTCTTGACGGCCTGCTAGCGGCGCGGCCCTGGTACAACCAGCGATCGTCGGAGGTGCGGCGCCTGATGACCGGAATCCGTGGAGATTCGCCAGCCGGACCGCTGCAGGTCGAGCCAACTCTGTAAACACCCCGGAAGGACTTGCACGTGAGTTTGCCTCCGAAGCGGGCTTTAATTTGCTAACCTCTAGCACAAAGAAAGGAAATCGGTGTCTCAGCCGGTAGCACTCGAACCACAAGAGCTTGCGTCGGTCAGCGACTCCCGCGGCCGTCCGCACGCGGATGCTTTTACGCTACCCGAGCAGCCCGTTCTCACCATCCGCCCCAGTGAGGGCTGGATTTCGCTTGACCTGGGCGACGTATGGGCCCACCGCGAGCTGCTCTACTTTCTTACCTGGCGTGACATCAAGATTCGCTATAAGCAAACCGCCTTGGGCGCGGCCTGGGCCATCATTCAGCCACTTTTCCCGATGATCATCTTCACCTTGTTTTTCGGGAAGCTTGCCCACCTTCCTTCCGACGGCATCCCCTATTCGGTTTTTGCTTACGCGGGACTGCTTCCCTGGACATATTTTGCCAACGCGGTAGGCAGCAGTTCGACCAGCATCATCGGCAGTTCCAACCTCATTACCCGAGTCTATTTTCCGCGCATGATTATCCCCGGGTCAGCCGTACTGGCGGCCCTGGTGGATTTCTTCATTGCCTTCGCATTGCTCGCGGGGCTCATGTTCTGGTATCGCCTGCCCATTCATTCCAGCATCCTTGTGCTGCCCCTCTTGATCGCTCTGGTCACCACGCTCTCACTTGGAGTCGGCATGCTGTTCGCGGGTTTGACCGTGAAATATCGCGACATTCGCTACGCCTTGCCCTTTGCGGTGCAGTTCTGGATGTTCGCCACTCCGGTCATCTATCCGGCCAGCCTCGTGCCCGCGAAATGGCGCTGGGCTCTGGCGTTGAATCCGCTGACCGGCGTGATCGAGAGTTTTCGTTCCGCTCTGTTCGGCAAGCCCTTTCCCTGGCAGGCGCTCCTGACCTCGAGTCTCGTTGCTGTGGCATTACTGGTATACGCCGCCTACTCTTTTCGGCGCCTGGAGCGCACTTTCGCGGACACGATTTAGGATGAAGCCGATTATCCAAGTCGAGAGCCTGGGCAAGCAGTACGCGATCGGCGCCCTGGAGGATCGCTACGAGACCCTTCGTGAAGCCATCATGCGGGTTGTTCGCGCGCCGCTGGCGCAGCTTCGCAAACCCAAGCCAGAAATGATATGGGCGCTGCAAGATGTTTCCTTTCAGGCCGTGCCTGGCGACGTGATCGGAGTCATTGGCCGGAACGGCGCCGGCAAGTCCACGCTGCTCAAAATTCTTTCGCGCATCACCGAACCCACCACGGGCCGCGTCGATCTCTATGGCCGAGTCGGCAGTCTGCTTGAAGTTGGCACCGGTTTTCATCCCGAACTCACGGGACGCGAAAATGTCTATCTCAACGGCGCCATCCTCGGCATGAAGCGAACCGAGATCGACGCCAAATTTGACGACATCGTAGCTTTCGCTGAAGTCGAGCGCTTCATCGACACGCCTGTCAAGCGCTACTCCAGCGGGATGTATCTTCGTCTGGCCTTTGCGGTGGCCGCTTTTCTCGAATCGGAAATCCTGCTGGTGGACGAAGTCCTCGCCGTGGGCGATGCCAAATTTCAAAAGAAGTGCCTGGGGAAGATGCGCGACGTCAGTTCCAGCGGCCGTACCGTGCTCTTCGTCAGCCACAACATGGCCGCAGTGGAGTCGCTCTGCAATCGCTGCCTGTACATTTCCGGGGGACGGCTGGAGGGCCTTGGAACTCCGCACGACTTGATTGGCAGATATCTCTCCGCGGATGCCGCCCCCAAAGAGAGCTCTAATGATCTCGTTCTCCACCCGGGGCGTCCGGCGGGTTATCAGCCGATTATGCGGAGTGTGTCGCTCCGGGGCGATGATGGAATGCCGACGTCAACGATACGCATGGGGAGTTCGTTGTCTCTTCGCGTCGAATACTGCAGCCCTCAACCCCTTAGGCCAGTCTTGGGGTTGATAGTAAAGAACAATCATGGTTCGCCAGTATTCGGAATCAACAACCGTATGGTTCGCGGTTACCAATTCGAGGATGCAGCGTCCGAAGGCATCATCACCTGTCGCTTGGCTAACCTCCCGCTTATGCCGGACACCTATTGCGTAGATCTTTTCTTCGGGGATCTCTACGACGACTACGACGTCCTTTACGACGCCTTTTCATTTGAGGTGATCTCTGCCGATGTTTTCGGGAATGGCCAGCTTCCTGGTGCTGAGTGCGGTCCGATCTTCTGGCCTGCAACCTGGACTCTTGAGCCGGTTGAGATTGCCTTCGTTTCCTCCCGCCCAAGATGACAAACACCGCAGCCAACCCGACACTTGCGGCGGAATCCGCACCGTACACCCGAGCCTTTTATGAGCAGCAGCAGCAAGGCTCTTATCAATCTGCGCTGCGCGTGCTGCCGCAGGTATTGCAGTTGATACCGGTACGCTCCGTGGTGGACGTGGGCTGCGGTGTGGCCGCCTGGCTGGCTGCTGCCCAGAAACTTGGAGTGGACGACGTATTGGGCATTGATGGAGATTACGTCGATCGCTCCACTCTGCTCATCGCGGCTGAAAACTTCTGCCCTCGCGATCTGACGCGGCCGTTCGGCGTCGATCGAGTCTTCGACCTTGCTATGTCGCTTGAGGTTGCCGAGCATCTTCCGGCTTCCAGCGCGGAGAGTTTCATCGAATCGCTGGTCGCGCTCTCACCGGTGATCCTGTTCTCTGCCGCTGTTCCTGCTCAGACCGGAACCAATCACATCAACGAACAATGGCCAACATGGTGGATTGAACACTTTCGCAAGTTCGGCTTCGTTCCCGTGGACTGCATTCGCCGCCGTATATGGAACGATCCCAAAGTCGAGTGGTGGTACGCACAGAACACTCTCCTTATGGTCCGGGATGACTACTTGCAATCCTCACCTTTATTACTGGAAGAAGCCCGCAAGAGCGCCGGCCCATTTGCCATCGTTCATCCCCGGGCCTTCCGGGAACGCCTGGCGAGTGAACGAAGGAGCGCCGCAGGTTTCCGCCAATGGCTGGCAGCCGGACCTTCGGTCATCCGGGCGAGCGCAAGCCGAATTCTGCGCCGGCTAACCCGAAGTACCTTGACCAGTT
The DNA here is from genome assembly GCA_035624455.1 of Terriglobales bacterium. NCBI lineage: Bacteria > Pseudomonadati > Acidobacteriota > Terriglobia > Terriglobales > Terriglobales bacterium. The sequence continues at coordinate 43,663 of DASPRM010000108.1, read as the reverse complement.
AATTCAATGCGAAACGGCTCTTCCCACCAAATGCGGGTTCTCCACATCGTCCCCGCGCTCTTCGGACCGACCGGCGTGGTGGGTGGAGCGGAGCGATACGCCCTGGAGCTGGCGCGTTACATGTCGCGCGAAGTCCCCACCCGCCTGCTGACCTTCGGCGATAAGGAGATCGAGCAGATGGATGGTGGTCTCCGCATTAGGGTGGCGGGACATTCGTGGTACGTCCGCGGCCAGCGCTCAAATCCATTCTCTGGAGCGCTGTTTTCCGAGCTGCGCTGGGCCAACGTGATTCACTGTCATCAGCAGCATGTTCTGGCCAGCTCGCTCGCCGCATTGTGCTCGCGCCTAACCGGACGCAAGGTCTTCGTGACCGATCTCGGGGGAGGCGGCTGGGACATCTCCGCCTACCTTTCCACCGATCGCTGGTATCACGGCCACCTGCACATCAGCCAGTACAGCCGCGCCGCCTTCGGTCACGATCGCCGGAAGTGGGCACATGTCATCCTGGGTGGTGTGGATACGGAGAAATTTTCTCCCAACGATTCCATCTTGCCGAATGGCGCGAGCAGCGTGCTCTTTGTGGGCCGCCTTCTGCCGCACAAGGGGGTGGACTTCCTGATCCGAGCTATGCCAGATCACGTCCCGCTCGATCTAATCGGGCCACGTATAGGGGAAGGCGAGCTTTACTATACAGAGCTTCGCGCTCTCGCCGCGCGCAAGCAGGTCACCTTTCATCATGACTGCACGGACGCAGAGCTTATCAGCTCCTACCGTCACGCTCTCTGTGTTGTCCTTCCCAGCCTTTATCGGAATCTCTACGGCCAAACCACTAAAGTCCCCGAGCTTCTGGGACAGACACTGCTTGAGGGCATGGCATGTGGACGTCCAGCGATCTGCACTGCGGTAGCCAGCCTGCCGGAAATCGTGGAGGACGGCGTCTCGGGATTCGTTGTTCCCCCTGATGACGAGACCACGCTTCGCAAGCGCATTCTGTGGCTACGGGAAAATCCAGACCAGGCACGCACCATGGGGCAAGCCGCCCGGCAGCGCGTCCTGGAGAAGTTCCTGTGGCCCGCAGTGGTTAAACGCTGCCTGGAAATTTACGCGCAGGCCTGACCTATGCCTGAATGGCACATTATCACCTGCGAGTATCCGCCCCGGATGGGAGGGGTTGCCGATTACAGCTATCTCCTCGCCGGCGAACTCGCCCGCCGCGGTGATTCGGTACACGTCTGGTACCCGCCGGATTCGGCTGACCCGCTGCCTAGGCAACCAGGCGTTAGACACCATCCGGAGATGGGTTCCTTCTCCCCTCGCGATCTCCGCCATGCCGGCGCCCTGCTGGAGGAGTTTCCTCATCCACGCAGGATTTTGTTGCAGTGGGTGCCGCATGGCTACGGGCGGAGGTCGATGAATCTTGCTTTCTGCCGATGGATCGCAGCACGCGCGAGAAAGGGCGACCTGCTGGATTTAATGATCCACGAACCTTTCCTCTCTTTCAGCGCAAAATCCTGGCGGCAGAACTTGCCCGCAGCCCTGCATCGCGTAATGACATCAACATTGCTGAAAGCCGCCAACCGCGTGTTTATTTCGATCCCCGCTTGGGAGCCAATGCTCCGCCCTTACGCACCCCCGTCGCTCCCATTTGTGTGGTTGCCAATCCCGAGCACGGTACCGGTGTTTTCCGATCCCGGCACCAGCGCAACTATTCGTGCCCGCTATCTTGGCGATGACCAATCGACCCTGATCGGCCACCTCGGCACCTATGGAAATCTGATTTCAGGCATCCTTCGTCCCGCTCTGCAAACGGTTCTTACCGAATGTTCAACGGCAAACGTCCTTCAGCTCGGCCGTGGCAGTGACGCGGAGGCACAGTTGTTGTCATCGCAACATCCTCAGTTCGCCGGCCGCATTCATGGGGGCGGGCGTCTTAGCAGCCGTGAGCTTTCGCTTCATCTCGCAGCCTGCGATCTGATGCTTCAGCCTTATCCCGACGGCGCTAGTTCCCGCCGTACCAGTCTGATGGCCTGCCTCTCTCATGGCCTGCCGGTGGTCTCGACATTGGGAAAGCTCAGCGAAGATCTCTGGGGGCGTAGTAATGCGCTACTGCTTGCCCCAGCAGCGAGTTCGGATCAACTCGTGGCGCAGACACTGCGTCTGCTCGCCGACTCTCACCTGCGTCGGCAGCTTGGAACCCGCGCCCGCGAGTTTTATCGTGAGCACTTCGATTGGCCCGTAGTTCTGAATCGATTGTGCGAATCACCGGTCACACTCGGCGTCTGACTGGTAATAGCCTCGGCTGCGCTCTATCTGACACAATCGCAGGTTCTTCTAATCTGAATTTTGCGCAGTCCCATGTCTCGTCGGCTCACGATTGCTCTGCTGGTTCTGAATTGTGTGGCTTGCGCCGCGATTCTGGGAGTTCGCTTCTCGTCCAATCTCCGGGCGGGCGCCCTTTATCCCACCAACGGCTCGGAATCGCTGATGGCCTACTCCCTATGGAAGGTGCAACACGGGTTTCCACTCTATGAATGGCCCAACCGCAATTCCTTCTCGCTAACCTTGTACAACTGGCTCTTCTATTATCTGTATGCCAGCCTTCTATCTGGGCTGCGAATGAGCGATGCCCGCCTCCTGGTATACGGAAGGATCCTGACATTTTGCTTCTGCGCGCTTGGCATCGCCGGTTCAGCCGCGTTGATGCTGCGATCCCTGCCGGAAACGCTGAGAAAGCGCGCGCTATTGCTGGCAATCATGACTGCCAGCCTCGTCTGGCTCAGCACATCTTTTCTGGGCTGGTACGTGCTGACAATCCGGCCAGACGTGATTGCCGTCAGCATCGCAACCTTCGCTATGCTTGCCACCCTGTGTGCCGTCGACCGAGATTCCAGCGTCTGGATGATCCTCAGCGCGCTTTTGTACTACGCCTCGTGGTCGATGAAGCAGTCTGCGATCGCCCTGCTGCTGGGAGTTTGCCTGTTTTTCCTGCTCTCGCGACGTTTCCGCTTGCTTGGGGTGTTGATCGCAACCTTCGGGACACTCGTTGTGTTCACGTTGGCAATTGGGGGCGAAGTCTATCGATACAACATTCTTGCGGCTCCCCGCGTGGTCGCGTCCTACTCCTGGCACGACGCTTTCTCTGAATGGGGCAAGGTAATCATTCTCAATCTCATCGTTTGGATTTTGGCCGCTCTCGCCGTGGTGCGGCTGGGAGCGCGCGGCTGGAAGAATTTCTTGGAAGCACCTGTGCTAGCTATGATGACTTGCACTCTGCTGGCCGGCGTTCCGCTGGCCAGCCTGCTGCTTTCCAAGCAAGGAGCAGCCAAGAATCATCTCCTGGAAGTCTTCGTCGCGGCTGCAGCCCTGGCTTTTTCGGAGCTGGCGCCTGCGATCATCGAGCCGCAGCAAAACCAGCTGCGGTACGTGGTTCTGTTGCTTGCACTGGCCTGGCTTGCTTATCCAGCTGCCCAGTTGGGCTATCTGATTGCTTTTGGCTCATCCTCTCAAGGCCAAGGTCTCAGGACGGGCGATTTCGGGCTGGGATCAGTGTCGCAACTCAAGCAGGGCCGAACTCCGTGGCATGTCCAATTGGCGTTTCCTGAACAGCTGGCTCAGCGCCAGAAGCTGGCCTCGCAACTCCAGTCCCTTCCCAAGCCGCTTTACATTCGAGACGAAGTGCTGCTGCTGCCGTGGTACGCGACCGATGATCGTTATCCCGCCTATAATCCCGATCCTATCTACGAGTCCGCCGCGGTTTCGCGGGGCCTGATGCAACCCAGCCTGCTTCAATTATTGCGACAGCATCATTTCGCTTCGGTAGTTCTGGCAGACAACGACTCGTCGCAAACCGAGGCCCTGGCCGCTGGATACATCGCGCTTGCGCCCTCTTCCCCACTCAGGGTTGAGGGCTTTCATGTATTTCTTTACCCAACCAGTCGTCAGCAGGAAAGCCGGATGCAAGGGCTGGATCGTGTTCGGCCCATCTCGGCTCGTCCGCGCCCCCTTCTGAGGCCTGCGACAACAGCGAGTTCTGCCGCGCTTTCACAGAGACGGCCGGGCTAGTATCGAAAGCCAAAAAACGGTCTTTCAGTTTTAGAAAGCGCTGTTCATACAGTGTGTAAGAGATCCACGCCAGCCCGCAAGAGGCAAGGATGCCTGCCGAAGCTGCCGCGAGTCCTCCCCAGCGCTCGCAGTAAAGCACGATCGGAAAATGCAAAATGTAGAGACCGTAGCTGTACTTCCCTAACCATCTCAGTGGCATTGCGCGCAACCAACTCCAGTTGCCCGCATACGCCAGGAGCACAATCGCAAAGAAGCTCAACGAGAGACTCGCAACTCCTGCCGTGATCACAAGAGGCTTGTTTGGCTCAAATCCCCGGGCAGCAGCGAAGACTGCGACAAATCCGATTGCTCCGACTCCTAGGGCCCTGTTCCGCCACCATAGCGAACCAGACTCACGTACCATCACTGCGCCCAGCGCTCCATAGGCCAATTCCTCCATGCAAGCCGGCGTGGCGAAGTAAGCGAACCTGGGAAAGCCATACGCCACAGCAATCACGCGAAAGACGCACGAGCCAAAAATCAATCCGAAGCAAGTGATTTTGAGTGCTCGACTGCTCATCACGTACACCAGAAAAGGCCAAACCAGGTAGAACTGTTCCTCGACAGCCAGCGACCAGAGATGCCCAAGCGGGACTTGAGCACTTGCCGCACGCCAGTTAAACAGATAGCTCAAATACCACGGCGTCTCCCGACGCAAGGCATTCACACTCGGGGCCGAGACAAACCAGGGCGATAGCATTAGCACCAGTGCCAGAAAGCCGAAATACAAAGGAAAGATACGCAGAACACGCCGCGCATAGAAATTGCGGAAGTACCGTTTGCTGCCCTTCGCGTCCAGCAAAATTCCGGTAATCAGAAACCCAGAGAGCACAAAGAACAAATTGACGCCCACCCAACCCACAGCAGCGCTTTTCACCAGCGGGTACCAGTTAACCAACTTTGAAAAATGCAGAAGAAGCACGAGCAGGATCGCGATACCCCGCACTCCGTCGAGATCTGGAATCTGTTTGATGTTCAACCCGCTTGTAACTTAACTACACACTGTATTTGTCCGGGAATAGCAACTAGAGTGACTGGGAATGCGGATTGCCGTCGCGAACCACCATTACCGCCAGGCTGGCGGAAGCGAGACCTACCTCTCCGCCCTCCTGCCTGCCCTGGCGCAGACCGGGCACGAGATCGGGCTGCTCGCGGAAATAGACGCGCCCGCATCCCGATCAGAGATAGAGCTTCCCGCAGGTTCGCCCTGCTGGATTGTCGAAGGCTTCGGGCGCCGGCAGGCCCTTCATTCTGTGCGGCGATTCGACCCCGACGTTCTCTTCTGCCACGGTCTTGTCGATCCTCATCTGGAAGCAGCGCTGCTCGAGGTTGCGCCCGCCGTCTTCTTCATGCACAACTTCTACGGAACCTGCATTAGCGGCGAAAAGACTTTCAAGTCGCCCATACCTCGCCCCTGCCAGCGCAGGTTCGGAGGGGGTTGCCTGCTCCACTACTACCCGCATCGCTGCGGAGGACTAAATCCCATGGCCATGTGGAATTCGTTTCAGCTGCAATCCGCGCGCAACCGCTTCTTGCATCGCTATCAATCCATCGTTACCAATTCCCGCTACCTGGCAGAGGAACTGGCAAGGCATGGACTCTCCGGGCACGCTATTCACTTGTTCCCGCAAGCTTGTCTGGAGGCTGAGCCGGAGCTTCTTTCTCCCCCTGCTGCCCGTGAACCTTGGCGCCTGTTGTTCCTTGGGCGCATGGACTTTTTGAAAGGCGGCCATGTTCTCCTGGAGGCATTGCCTGCCGTGCTGCAGCAACTCGAGCATGAATTGCACGTGAGCTTTGCCGGAGACGGCCCCAACCGCCAACGCTGGGAATCGATGGCGCGTTCCATCACCGATCGTCACACTGCGCTTAAAGTTGAATTCACCGGATGGTTGTCCGGGGACGGCCTGCGCGATTGCTTCTCGCGCACTCATCTCCTGGTCATGCCCAGCCTTTGGCCCGAGCCCTTCGGACTGGCTGGACTCGAAGCCGGACTTCACGGTGTTCCCACCGCTGCCTTCGCCACCGGCGGCATCCCGGAGTGGCTGGAGGAAGGAGTGAATGGCTGCCTGGCGGACGCCGACCCTCCGCGCGCCGACGCTCTCTCGCAAGCCATCGTTCGCGCTCTCGCGGACCTAGCCGGCTATGCCAGTCTGCGCCACGGCGCTTTCCGCCGCGCCAGCAAGTTCACGCTGGAGCGGCATTTAGAGCAATTGATGCCAATATTGGAAACAGCCGGCGACAAGCATGCCTCACTGTCAGCACGGTAAATCCGCGGACAGGAGTGTCCGCGCCACACATGCACCTTGAATCAGCAGTTCATCTTCATTGATCGCCAGTTCGTCCCAGCGCATGTACCTGCCAACACCAGCACTTCGGTACGCTTACCAAAGTCACGTTTTGCGCCGTCCGGGCGCGTCCTACACTGGAATGGCATGAACACGGTACTCACTCCACCGCCCACTGAAGTCGGAACTCCGCCTTCCATGAAACCGCCCACGCCAGGCGGACCACGGCGCTTCCTGGCGGTCGGTGTCCTCGTGCTCTTGCTGACTCTATTGTTCCTTTTTGTCGGGACACCCACCGCGCGGGCAGCCTGGCAGGAGATCGAAGAATTGCTCAGCCTTCACGGCGACCCGAAACCGGCCTCGGCCAACGTCTTGTCGGAACACGAAATCGAAGTGCTGGACAAAATGAGCCCGCAGGCCCAGGCAGGACTTCTGCTGGAACGCTCCATCAACCATTTCAAGGGCGCGAATGATGAGATCGCGGCTCGCGTCAACAGTTGGCGGGGTCAGATCACGTTGGACGATCACCTCAACGGTTTGTTTGTCACCGCCCTGAACTCAGACGATCTGCGGGTTCGGGCGGCTGCCATCGAAGTCGACCTTGCCGCGCGCAATCTGGAAAAAGCCTCGGCCACCGTTGACCGCCTCGAGCCCGACGCCCGCAACGGCGAGCAGGGACCCCGCGCCAACGCTCTGTGGGATATCGGTCTGCTCGGCAGCCGCGGCATCGAACCGCAGCGCGCCGCTCAGATTCTGATTGCTTCCATCCACGACGCGAACATTAACATTCGCTATTGGGCGGTAGAGGGCCTGTCCTATATCGGCACTGACGAGACCATTGCTCCATTACTCGAAGTCTTTCATGATGATCCCTCGGCCATGATCCGCGAGCGCGCGGCCTGTGGCCTGGCTCAATCCGGCATGCTGAGCGAGAAACAGCGCCGCCACGCCGTGCCCAAGCTGCTCGATTTTGCTGACGATCCTGCGCTCGACCCCGAAACCCATAAGTGGGTCTTTCAGGCCCTCCGCGACATTACCGGACAGACCATACCCCACGACGCCGCCCTCTGGCGTGAGTGGTATCGCAATAACAGCGATGGGAACTGGAATCCGATAACTCACGACAACGAATAAGCTTCATCTTCGCGTCAACCTAGTCGTGATCTGCTTCTTCATGGTCCCGTCGCCGGCATCCATTGCCTCCACGATCGTGAATGAGGTTGGGGTAATCTCCGTATACCAATCCTGGAATTTTCGTTTTCTTGCCATTAACCATCTCGTCGTAGTCGTTCACCAGCGTCTCGCCTTCCCAATGCGCCGTACCACGCACCTCGCAGGGATGTTTGTGGCTGTTGTAACACATGAAAAAGTGATAGAGGCTGGCATCCTTGTCCCACCACAACACGATCAGGAAGCTCAATTTTCCTGCTGAGCCGTCCGACTGTCCCTCGCCGATGAATGTCGTTCCACCCGTGCCCAGTCCCCAATGATTGAAGCCGCGCCGTCCAGCGCCATTGGAAAGAGCCTGACTGGGCTCCATGGTCTCGACGGTGTCCCAATCCCCGGCAAATGCCTTCGCTAGCCGATTCATTTCCGGGCTCGCGCTAGTCTCGACCGACGGAAGTGTCTTTCCTGTCTGCTGAGACACTGCCGCAGATGCACAAATCAGAACTGATACGAGAAAAGAAGTCTGCCGAAGAAAATGCATCATGAGTCCTCCGGGATTGAGAATAAAAGTCGGAAGTTACCAGGTTAGCTTGAAGAGTTGGACGAGACCGAGCTCGCCTCGGTTAGCAGGAAGGATGTGGGGCGCGATGACTCCTGTCCGCGGTGTTAGCACGTCACTGCCGGCTCACGCTGCCGTGGGCTGCAGCAGGCCGACGCTGGCCGCAATCTTCTCGAGCTTGGCGCGGGTTTCGGGCTTCACTCGCACCATCGGCAGACGGTAGTTCTCTTCAAGCCGTCCCATCATGGCCAGCACTGCTTTGACCGGCATGGGATTGGATTCGAGGAAATTCGCTTGCATCAGCGGAAGGTAAGTTCGCTGGAGGCGGCGCGCATTCGTCCAGTCGCCTTTGAGAGCGGCGTTCGTCATCTCCGCCATCTCCCGGGGAATCTCGTTGGAGGCCACCGAAATAATGCCAACGCCGCCGAGAGAGATCACCGGCAAAGTAATGGCGTCATCACCGGAAAACACCAGGAAGCTGCTGGGCACGGCGTTGAAAACATCCGCGATCTGCGACATGTTGCCGCTGGCTTCTTTGACGGCAATGATGTTCTCGATCTGCGCCAGACGGCCCAGGGTCGCAGGTTCGATGTTCGCGCCGGTACGGCCGGGAACGTTGTAGAGTACGAGCGGCTTGTCCACCGCGTCGGCGATGGCGCGGAAATGTTGATACTGGCCTTCCTGCGTAGGCTTGTTGTAGTAAGGGGAGGCGGTGAGGATGGCATCCACTCCGCGGCGTGAAGCCACAGTGCGGGCCTTGTCGACGGCTTCGCGCGTGTTGTTGGAGGTTGCGCCAGCCACGATGGGCACGCGTCCCCCAGCCACCTCGATCGTGATATCGATGACTCGTAGCCACTCGTCATGCGTCAGCGTCGGAGTTTCGCCAGTCGTGCCGCAAGGGACCAGGAAATCAATTTTCGACTCCACCTGCCAGGCCACCAGGGAGCGCAGCGCGGGCTCGTCAAGCGAGCCATCGGATTTGAACGGTGTTACCAGGGCCGTGCCACAGCCACGCAATTTCAGCATGTCAACCTCGCTTCTCTCCAGCCCTACGGCAGTTGCCGGAATATATCCTTGAAATCGTAAAAGCCTTTCCGGCCTTTAAGCCATTCCGCCGCGCGTACTGCTCCGTCAGCAAAGCCGCGGCGCGATTTCGCCGAATGCTCCAGTCTAAGTATATCGTTCGGCGACTCCAGTTCAATCACGTGCTCACCGACGATCTCGCCTTCCCGGACGGAATCGATAGGCAATTCCATACCACCAGAATTTTCGCGCAGGATGTTATTGAGGGCGACGGCCGTTCCCGAGGGCTTATCTTTTTTATGGATATGATGCCGCTCCACGATGCGCCCGGAATATCCCTGGCGCAATGCCGGCGCTACTGCCGTAGCGGCTTCGAACAGGAGATTTACCCCGACTGAAAAATTGGCGGCGAAAACCAATCCCATGCCGCGCTCCTCCACCAACTCGCGAATCGTGGGGATCTGCTGGTACCATCCGGTGGTGCCTACGACGATGTTCATCCCGGCGGCTACGCAATGTTTGATGTTGTCCACCACGTCGTGGGGAGTGGTGAAGTCTATAACCATATCCACATCGTGCAAGGATTGCGCAGTCAGAGCAGCAGCGCCACGGTTTTCCGCGCTGCCGACGGCTCGCACCTGATGGCCACGCTCGCGCGCCACCTCGGCCACCAGAGAGCCGGTCTTGCCCTTGCCCAGCAAAAGAAGGTTCATGCGCGTGCGAAGACTTCCGGATCGGGATCGGCAAAGAATACATCATGGAGCTGGCGCACGGCCCTGGGGACGTCGTCTTCATCGATCACAAACGTGATATTGATCTCCGATGCCCCCTGGGAAATCATGCGCACATTGATATTCGATACGGCGCCAAAAACCTTGGCGGCGATGCCGGGCGTCTCGCGGATATTCTCGCCCACCAGGCAGACGATCGCCTTTCGGCCTTCATATTTGACATCCGCAAGTTCATCCAGATCAGCAGCGACGGCCGGGATGGCTTCGTTCGAGTCCACGGTCACGGATACGCTGACCTCGGAAGTTGACACCACGTCCACCGCGCACTTGTGTCGGTCGAAGACTTCGAAGATCCTGCGCAGGAAGCCATGGGCACCCAGCATGCGCGTGGCAGTGATGTCGATAATGGTGATTCGCTTCTTCGCGGCGATCGCTTTGAAGGTATTGCTGCAGTGAGGCGCGCGCGCAGTGATGGTCGTGCCTTCGTTCGTGGGATTGCGTGAGTTAAGCACCAGCACCGGAATGTTCTTCTGAATTGCGGGCAACAATGTTGCCGGGTGAAGCACTTTCGCCCCGAAATACGCCAGCTCCGCTGCCTCCTCGAAGCCGATGCTCTTGATGCGCAGCGCGCTGGGGCAAAGATTGGGATCGGTGGTCTTCATGCCGTCCACATCGGTCCAGATTTCGATGCGTTTGGCGTCGAGACCCGCGCCGATGATGGCGGCGGAAAAATCGGAGCCGCCACGGCCGATTGTGGTCGTGGTTCCTTCCTTAGTGGAACCGATGAAACCACCCATAACCGGGATCTGGCTACCCCCAAGCAGCGGTTTTACGAGCAGCCTGAGACGGTCGTTGGTCTCTTCAAATAGCGGAATAGCGCGGGTAAAAGCATTATCCGTGACAATACAGCGACGAGCATCCACATGGGCGGCCTTCATACCGCGGTGAAGGAACCCTTCTGTGACCAGCCGGCTGGAAAGCCGCTCCCCATAGCTGACGAGGTTGTCCAGGGTGCGAGGGGTGAGTTCGCCCACGGCGGCGATGCCCTTGAGCAGATCATCCAGGGCGTTGAACTCGGCTTCAAGCTCGCCATGAAATTCCGTGTAGACGCCGGTTTCCAGCAGTTCGCTGGCGGCTTCTAAATGGCGATTGCGGATTCCCAGGGAGAGCGCCAGGGCTTTGTCGCGTTCACCTTCGCCGGCGGCTTTGGCCATGGCTATCAGGCCGTCGGTGACCTTCGCCATGGCACTCACTACGATGACTGGACTCTCCAACAGACGGCCGCAAACGATTTTAGCGACACGATCAATGGCAGCGGCATTCTCGACTGAGGTGCCGCCGAATTTCATCACGATCATCGGCTGCTGATCCTAGTCGAGGTAACCCTGGCACTTCAGCAGTTCGCCATTCAGCAAGGCCGCTCCAGCGGCTCCCCGAATGGTGTTGTGAGAGAGCACTGTGAACTTCCAATCGAGCAGGCCGCAGGGACGCAGGCGTCCCACGGTGGCTGTCATGCCGCGTCCGCGCTCAAGGTCGAAACGCGGCTGCGGACGATCGGGCGAAGAATCGTAATAGACCGGCTGCTCTGGAGCCGTGGGCAGCTTCATCTGCTGCGGCACGGCACGATATGAGTTCCACGCCTCGATCATCTGCCTTGGCTCAGCGGGCTGGCTCAGCTTGATAGAGACTGACTCCGTGTGTCCGTCTTCCACCGCCACGCGATTGCATTGCGCGCTCATGGCGAAGTCAGCCAGATGGATGGAAGTCTGATTCACGCTGCCCAACAGCTTGCGGGTCTCCGCCTCCATCTTTTCCTCTTCTTTGGGGATGTAGGGGATCACATTGCCGAGGATGTCGAGCGAAGCCACGCCGGGGTATCCCGCGCCACTGACTGCTTGCATTGTCACAGCAAAGACTTTCTCAAGGCCGAATGTGCGATGCAGCGGGGCCAGCGCCATCACCAGGCCGATCGCCGAGCAGTTTGGGTTCGTGACGATAAACCCGCGCGCCTCTCGCCACCATCGTTGCGATTCCAGAATGCGGATGTGATCGGCGTTGACCTCAGGCACTACCAGCGGCACATCTGGTTGCATGCGAAAAGCACTGGAATTGGACACCACGGCCCGACCCGCAGCCGCGAATGCGGGCTCCAACTCCTGCGCGATTCCGGCGTCCAGGGCGGCGAAGATCACCTTCGGCGATCCATCAGGTACGGCCGGTGAGATTCGCATTCCAGCAACCCTGGCCGGCAGCGGCGTCTTCAAGCGCCAGCGCACGGTTTCGCCGTAGATCTGTCCGCTCGAGCGCTCCGAGGCGGCGAGCCAGGCCACTTCGAACCAGGGATGAGGTTCGAGCATCTGGATAAACCGCTGTCCTACCACCCCCGTCGCGCCCAAAATTCCTACAGGTAGTTTTCTCACACTCATAACAAGCTACTGGATTCTAGCATTATGCCTGCGCCCGCAGCAGCAGGTGAGCTTTCCAACTCGCCGACAGTGAACTTACGCGTGTCGCTCGCTCAAGGAGTTCCGGATCGCGTACGGGTCCAACATGGAGGTGCAAGATGTCACCGACAGTGACTCGGTTAGGATCGCGCTCCTGGATCTCGATTGTCGAACCCGCACTGACCTCCCCTGGTTCGACCACCGAAAAGTAAAATCCGCTGCGACCGCTTAGCAGGAACCTCTTGATCATGTCGTCGCGGCCAAATCTGAGGTTCAATTTGTAACAAGGCGTCCGGGGCTGAGTGACGATCAAGAGCGCCGATCCAACCTTCAGACAATCGCCGATGCACAAATCGTCTTCCCTCAGGCCTTCGGTCGTAAGGTTCTCACCGAACCTGCCCCAGGAATACGCGACCTCAGGTAACTCCTTCTGCCAATAAGCGTAGTGCTCAGCGGGATAGGCGTAGACCGCTTTTTCCAATCCACCATGAACTGTAAGGTCCGCCTGTTGATCGCCGGCGAGACTTAACCGCCCGATGGCCACTGATCCTTGCACAGGCTCCTTAAAGATCGCCGTCTGGACGCTCCTACCATTCCAGACGGCTTCTCGTGGCAGTCCCACATTCACGGAAACGACTCTCATTTGGTCTCCGAGCTTCCCGATGGATCACGGCGGCCTCTAGACCTGGCGTTCCCGCGGCTCCATTCGTTTGTTCGTCCTAACTAACCTGGGTTCATTGCGCTGTGCCCGTCTAGGCGATCTTTGCCACTCTTACCACCTTGCGAGCGAGGAAATCTCGAATCGCCTGGGCAATTTCCTGATAGTGAGTCTCGAGCGCGAAATGGCCAGTGTCGTAAAAATGGACCTCGGTGTTCGGGTTATCGCGCTTGTAGGCTTCGGCGCCGTTAGGCAGAAAGAAGGGATCGCTCTTGCCCCAGACTGCCAACAGCGGCGGTTGCTCGGAGCGGAAATATTCCTGGAACTGGGGATAGAGCGCGACGTTGCTGGCATAGTCCAAAAACAGGTCAAGCTGAATCTCGTCATTGCCAGGCCTGGCGAGCAGTGCGGAGTCAAGCCCATAGGCTTCCGGCGCCACCAGCGCCTCGTCCTCGACGCCATGCAGGTATTGCCACTTGGTTGCCTCAGGCGTTAAGAACTGCCGCAGGGCGGCACGATTCTCTGGGGTGGGTTCCTTCCAGTATTTCTGGATCGGATTCCAACCTTCGCTTAAGCCTTCCTCATAAGCGTTCCCGTTCTGCGAGATGATGCCGGTGATCCGCTCGGGATGCGCCAGCGCGAGGCGGAATCCCACCGGCGCTCCGTAATCGAACACATAAATGGCATAGCGCTGCAACTGGATTGTCTGGGTAAAGCGATCGATCACTTTGGCCAGGTTCTCAAACGTGTAGCGGAATTGCTTGCGGTCAGGTGCATCGGAGAAACCGAACCCGGGAAGATCGGGCGCGACTACATGAAAACGGTCCGCAAGACCTGGAATCAGATTGCGGAACATGTGTGACGATGTGGGAAACCCATGCAGCAGCAAGATCGCCGGCGAATCTTTCGAACCGGCTTCGCGGTAGAAGATCTTCAAGCCGTCCACGAGAGCATGTTGGTAACGAATCATAGACACCTCCTTTGGAATTTATGGGCCGATGAGCCAAAGCCATCCCACGCTGCTTTGTTCACCTTACAAAATCAGATTGGCTAACCGGTAAAAGGTTTCATTATTGGTGTTAAGATTTCGACAGATTGAAATATGGGGCAACCTGGGAAAGTTGGCAAGTCCGATTGGCGGGATGGATTTCTTTTTGTCGGCAACCACCTGGCTCTCGATTTTCTCAATACCCGTCCTGTCCAGGACGGTAAAGCAATGGAATTGCTGCCTGATTTCAGAGCTCTCTTAAGTTGGTTTCGGGCGGCCGGATTACTCAGTTCAAATAAGGTAACTTGCCTTGCGAGAGCCTGGGAAGAATCGCCCCAGGCTCGACGTGCTGTTGAGGCCGTGAGGGGACTGCGCGAGAGACTCAGGACAGAGGTTCTCGCTTGGGAACGTAATGGCACTTTGACTCGTAAGACCATCGACGAACTGAATCGCTTGATGGCAGAGCACCCCATGCTTGCCAGGCTGAATCCGGGTCTAGATGCGCCTTCAATAGAGCTCTGGTTCGACCCCCGCCAACCGCAAGACTTGCGAGCTCCTCTGGCGCACGCTGCAGCCCAGCTGTTCGCGCACGCAGAACGCCAGGGCGTACGCAAATGCGGACACTGCGTGCTGCACTTCTATGACACCAGCAAGAAAGGGACACGGCGTTGGTGCAGCATGCGACTGTGTGGAAACCGGCTGAAGGTCGCGGCCTATGCAGTTCGCCAACGTGTTCGCGGAGCTTGACAGACCGAGAGGCACTTCGTGAGGTCTAATCCGGAAAAGCCGGGGATTCGTCTTCCTCTTCTTCAGGTGTTTGCTGGGTCACACGAACCGGGACGATTGCTGCCGGATGAGGGCGGAAGCGCACCAGGTACTCTTCTACCAGCACTGCGATAACGGCTGCCGTTGGGACGGCGACAATAGCTCCCAGCACCCCACCCAGGGCGGCTCCCACGCTGAGGGCAACGATTACCGCCAGCGGGGGCAGATCCACGCTGAGCGTCATAATCTTGGGCGCGAGATAGGCCTGCTCGAACTGCTGATAAACAAAATAGTAGGCGCAAACTCCCAGAAACTTCGGCCAGGCATCGAACATCGCCACTGCGGAAGCCAGCACGAACCCGGTAATCGGGCCAACAAAGGGCACGATGTTGAGAACGCCCGCCACAAATCCCAATACCAGAGCGTACTTAATGTGCAAGAACCAGAAAGCAAGCCCACTGGTGACGCCAAGCAGCAACATGAGCAGCCCTTGTCCGATCAGCCAATGACGAATGCGACGCTGCGCTCGCAGGGCGATGGAACGCACTCGTCCCCGGCGTGGCTCATGAAAGAACGAGAGAAACCAGTAAAAGGTGCGCTCACCATCCAGAATGAAATAAGCCGTCAGGATCGCCCAGCTGAATAAAGCGATCAGCAAGCCCGCGACATTCTTCATGATCTCCAGTGGACTGCCCAGCGATGCCGCTACACGATCCTCGAACACCGCGGGATCAAAGGTCTGCATGAGAGGAAGCTGGCGGATATGCCCCGACACGCCCGCCATGCGTTGCGGAAAAGCAGCCGAAAAGTTCTCCAGATCCCGGAGGATTGGCGGAATGGCGAAAATCACCAACAGCGTGAAGATCACCAGCACAGCCGCGATGATGATCAGAATGGCGGTGATGCGGTCGGGCCACCAGTGGCCAATGTGGATGCGGCGGATGGCTTCAATAGCCGGATTCAAAACGACCGCAAACAGCACGCTGGCATAGACCAGCATAAGCACGTCGCGTGCCACCCAACACAACCACAAAAACAACAAAACACCGAAGGTGAACAGGATGTCAGAGCGGTGGGTCTTGAAACCCAATCCTGGTGATTTCTCTCCTGATTCCATGGTTTGTAGAGGAAGCCGCGTTCCGCCCGATTCTAGCGGCTGGAATCGGGAAATGGGAGAATTTTAGAAGCGTAAGAAGATTACTCCCGTACGACCTCGACCTTTTCGGAGTCGATCAGAATGCGCTGGACCTTATATTGTTCGTCCAGCCAGAAAACCCATTCCACGCCCTCGACCTGCATATTGAACCGGTTCAGTTCCTGCTGGGCGCCGCGAATGGTTGTGGTCTCCTTGCCTGCATACTCCACGCTAACCATTTGGGAATTCTGCTGTCTGGGGACCAACACTCCGAACTGGGAACGGGTCATGGGGCACCCCTTTTGACCCTGCGCGTTGGGGCTGCATTGCGATGCCAGGTAGCGCCAAAGAAGGATCTCGCGGTGGCTGAAGAAGTAGTCCTCCAGAATCAGGGTGGAGGTGGGTAGGAGGAAAGAGCGCTCGGCGGCCTTCTGACTTTCGCTGGCGGCAACGCGCTCCACCAGAAACTCATTTTGCGGCTCAACAACTGCCTGGGCGTTTCCCGACCCGAATTCCGACCACTTGTATTTGACCAGGTCACCGCGAGGCGAAAGCTGCATTTCCGCACGCTGCCCGCCCTTGCTTCCATCCTCGAGACGCAGCTCGGAGCTGGCGCTGCTCTCTTCCGGCGATTGCTGAATCTGAAACTTTTCAGTGGCTACCCGCCGGCCAGCAACGAAGATAGCGAACGTGCCGGAATCTACTGTCTGTCCAGGCGCCTTTTTGCTGCCGCCGAACAGGGCCGCGGGAAAGAGAACAAGAACCCAGACTGTGAGCAATATTCTAGACTTCATCAGAAGAATCCTTGGAAACAGGAATCTGCAAGATCAGTTCCAGCGCCTTCACCACTTCCGCCGCAACCTGGCTGATCGAGAGCTGAGAAGTGTCGAGGCAAAGATCAGCTTTCATATAGCTGCTACGCCGGGATTCGTACAGTTGGCGAAATTGGTTCTCATCCTGAAAGAGCGGACGTTGGACTCCGTGCTGGCGGCAGCGCGCCATCAGGATCTCCGGGGAAGCATCCAGGAACACGATTCGCGCCGGAATTGACCGCAGCAGTTCCTGGTTCTCCGGTTGGACGAAGGCGCCTCCACCGATCGCAAGCACCGTTTGCGCATTCGAACTGCTGAGCACGGCTTTAAGTGCCTGGCTTTCCAGACGACGGAACTCCGATTCTCCCGACCGTTGAAAGATCTCCGCAATCTCGCGGCCCGATTGGGTTCGGATAACATCGTCCAGATCCACAAACGGCCAGTGCAACAATCGCGCCAGCTCCTGTCCTGCACTAGTTTTGCCGGCACCCATGAAGCCAACGAGAACCACGGCAAAAAGATCGCCACGGCAAGTTTTGTTATGAGAGGTCGCGATAGCAAGATTGTAAACGCTGGCGGGAGGAAATACCGGCGGCATTTACTCTGGCGAATTCGAAGGTGCTAGGTCTATTGCTTGTGGACCTTAATCTTGCCCGTAAAGGAATGCAGCTTCAGTGATGCGCCGCCAGAATTTGAAACCCCGGCAAATGACTTGCCTTGTGAAGGCACGAAGGTCATGTGGGAGTTGGGACGAAACTGAAAGGCATCTTCCACACTGCCAAATACCGAGCGGGCGTTGACATCCACGGAAGCGCTGGCCGGAATGGCCACATCAATATCCCCGGAATGATTCGTGAAGGCGTAATCTCCGCCACCAGCTAAATCGCCCGTGTACTTGATTTGGCCTTTAGTGGTGTTCACATACACCTTGGGCCCTGTGACAGACGACAGCGTAACGTCACCCGAGGCGGAATTGATGTCCACGTGGCTGTTACGCACATTCGTCAGGAATACCGGTCCATTGACAGTCCGCACGTGAAGATGCGCATTCGTGAAGTCTCGTACCTGGACATTGGAGGAATCGCCCTCCAGGGTTATATCCCCCATCAATTTTTCGGCCGTAATCCCTCCCAGCGCCGACTGCACGGTTAGGTTGGCATTTGAGGGAACCTGTACCTCGTAATCGACCTGTCCTTCCTCCGGGCCGACACGCTGCAAATAATGGGTTCGGACTTCGATGCGATTCCCATTCTGGTTTCCGTCGATCTCGACTTTATTGCTGCGGGCGTTGGTATTTATCAGTACGGAGTTCCCGGCGGAGGGCTTGACGGAAATCGGACCATAGTCATTGACAATCGAAACCATGGCTCCGCTGGTCACGGAATAGTGGAGTTCTCTCTTGGCTTGGGCCCAGGAGACCCCGGATATCAACGCAACCGTGCAAGCAACTACCACGCCGAACTTTCCACTCCACATAGCTGCTCTCCTCACCAACTCCCAGCCCAATTCATTGCCCGCAACCAACCAGCTTATGCACTACTCCATCGATCGTGACAAGCCCATTTGGTAAACCATGGCCTTCTGATCGTACGCCCGAATCAGTGCCTGCCGTGCCTCTTCATCGTTCGGATTCTGTTGTACGCTCTGTTCGGCGTCGGAAATGTACGCATTCACCAGTCTTAAATTGTCTTCATATGTGTCGCGCAAAGAGGGGTTCTCAGCGGCAATTTGCCGAACCAGTTGCTCATCCTCGCTGTTCGGGCCCTGAGCAGTAAGCACTCCGCGGTTCCGATCGAGAGTGGGAGCGGCTGTGCCGACTCGCGCGAGATTCTGGCCGGAAACGAGGTCCCGGCGATAAAGGAAACCACCAAAGGCGAGTAACAGCATGGCAGCTGCCGTCGCCAGCCAGGGAACGGCGGGATGTGAAAAAGAGATCATGCGGTGGGGCGTGACAGGAACTTCGCTAATCAGACCTTCCCGCTCCAACTGCGCGCGAATACCCTCCCAGACGCGTGGGTGAGGATCGTAGGAGGGAAGAAGCCGCTTGGCTTCGTGGGTTATGAAATTCAGATCTGCTACCAGCTCCGAGCAGGCAGGACAGCTGCGAAGATGGGCTTCTTGGGCTGCATCTTTTGCACCCTCAAGCATGTCAGGCAGAACTTTCTGGAATTCTGCGCAATTCATTACGATTTCTCTCCCCGGATAAAACATCAGCGTACATCGGCCACCGCGAGTGGCTCTGGCCATCTCCTCACCGCTTTAAGGCCTTTTCGGCTCTGCTGGATTTCAGGAGATCCCGTAACTTCATTCTCGCCTTGTGCAGTTGCGACTTGCTGTTGCCGATCGAGCAGCCAATCATCTCGGCAATTTCATTATGTTCGAATCCTTCCACGTCGTGCAGAACAAATATCATGCGATATCCCGGAGGCAGACTTTCGATGGCACGCTCCAGGTGAACCCGATCGATTGAGCCGGCCAGCGAACTATCCTCGACGCCCAGATCCTTGCGCGGGCCGTCCTCCTGCTGCGGCTCCAACGTTTCGTCGAGCGAAACCTGATTCAGGCTCTTCTTGCGAAGATGCATGAGAACCACATTCACCGCCATGCGGTGCAGCCAGGTGGAGAACGCCGACTCGCCGCGGAAGGTTCCGATCTTGCGGTAGAGCTGCAGGAACGCCTCCTGGGTCAGGTCTTCCGCCTCCGCCGAATTTCCCGTCATGCGCAAACACAGCGAATAGACACGTCGCTTATGGAGCCCATAGAGGATCTCGAACGAATCCGCATCGCCCCTTTGGGCCCGGGATATCGCCTCGGCTTCCGAGAGCCCCGGGGCCACCTGTCTTTTCGCTTGTGTCAATGTCCAAGCCGACGTTTCGTAGGATGCAGTCTAACTAGCCGACTGTTGTACCAGTTCCGTGCCCAAAGTAACCAAAATGGGAAGGCAAACTTTTTGCCTCCCAAGCGATCCAGTGGTTGCTAGTTAGATGAACCAGACGCCGTAATGGTCTCTAATCCGTGGCCTTCCGGTCCAGTTTCACGAATCCGCAGCAGGATGGAGAAAAACAGCCCAATAAATCCTAGGCTGGAGAAGATCCACATACCGAGAGCGTATCCCTGCACATGGGCGAGACCGGCATGTGCGATGTCATTGGCCTTACCGATGGCCAAATTCAGGAGAAAGAAACCGATCTGCTGGATCAGCGTCATAAGCGCGTAGGAGGTCCCAAGTCTCTTCTGATCAACAATATAAGCCACGGAAGGCCACATGACCGCCGGGATCAGCGAGAAGGCGATGCCCATCATGGAGACCGGCAGCCAGAGAGGCAACTGGCTATAGGCCATGATCAGATAAACCGGCATCAGCAGGACGGATCCCACCATCATGAGTGTAGCGCGGCGTCCGATCTTGTCGGCCAACAGCCCGAACAAGGGGGTCGCCAGCATGGCGGAAAACGGCAGCATGCTGTTGAAGAAGCCTGCTTTTTCATGTGCCAATACCTTCGCGGCGGCACTGGCGTGAATCCCTCCCATGGTGGCAAGCAGCTTGTTGGTAAAGAAGTCAATGGCGAAGGTGCGGAACGGGAAAATGGCTGAGTAGAAGGTAAAACAGAGCGCAACCACAAACCAATAAGAGAGATTGAAGCGAAAAATTTCTCTGATGTCCAGCTTGTCAATCGCTCCTGCCGCCCCGAGCTGAAAATGGCGCTCGGCGGAGGTCTCCAGATACCAGTACACGCCAGAGGTAGTCAGACTGATGAGGCCCGCTCCAACCGCGATCAAGAGGGGTCCCTGCCAGCTGGGCTCTCCTCCCAGGCCGTGGGGGTAAAAGGCCCAGCCCGCCCAACTAGGGGAATTGTCAGCCGCGACCGAAGCCAGCCTGGCTATGGTTAGATTGATTCCGAAAGCAAAGCTCAGTTCTTTGCCTTTGAACCACTTGGCCAAGGCGGTGGTTACGGCGACAATCTGCGACTCCGCTCCC
Organism: Terriglobales bacterium; assembly: GCA_035624455.1. NCBI lineage: Bacteria > Pseudomonadati > Acidobacteriota > Terriglobia > Terriglobales > Terriglobales bacterium. The sequence goes on along the minus strand of DASPRM010000108.1, from coordinate 23,016 downwards.
AGGCCGAGGATGGTGCGGCCCGCAATCATTGTGGGGAAGCTTCCTTTCGCGGAAGTGAGTGCTGCACCGATCAGGCACAGGGAGGAAAACAGCAGCAAGGCTTTGCGGATCCCAATGCGATCAATGATGATGCCGCCGATGAGCAGGGTTACCACTGCGGCAACGCTATAGGAAGCATTAAGCCACCCGAACATCTCGGCGCTATAACCCAGGAGTTTGCGGAAGATGTCTTCCAGGGGATTGATGCTGTCGTAGATGTAGTAATTCCCAAACATCGCCAGACTGACGAACACTAAAACAATCCAGCGATAGGTTTTGGAGGGCTCAGAGCGGATTGGCGCAGTGGTGAGGTGGGTTGTGGGTTCGGCCATTATTCCTGCTTGCAGAAACGCAATATAGCAGATTGCTCTTCCGGAAGAGGCGCCACTCGGAACCAGGAATCACAGGTCCAACCCTTAGGGCCTCCTGCAAAGATCAGCCAGCCATCTGCAGGTCGGCTCCCAGATGCGCATCGGCAACGAGCCGCGGTCGCTAGCTACCCACAAATCTGGCGTAAAGGCTGCGGGCTACTGCCGTATCGGTAGTGCCTTTTACGATGGCACGGCCATCTCGAAACAGGGTAATTTCGTAGGGTTCCCGCCAGAACTTGAGCACAAATTCGTTGTAACGGACTGTGCCATGAGGCTGGAGGCGCCCCATCATTTCTGCAAAATCGATAGGCCGGCCGTGTTCGTGGATTTGCACAGAATTTCTCCCGCAGAGCGTCAGATGCGGCCGACTTTTTCCCAAAAGATACACGTAATCGTGTTGGGCACAGGTGCGGCAGTCCTGGCGGGGATGTTCAGCAGACACTTCGGCATGTTCATTGTTCCAGACATCCCAGGAAAGCAAGGTGCGGCGAAGATTGTCTTTTGCTCCAACCAGGTACTTGAGCGCCTCGCTTGCGGCCAGAGAGGCGACTAAGTTCACTGCCGAATTCAGAATGCCCGCCGTATCGCAGGTCTCAACCAGCCCCTCGGGAGGGGCAGGAAACAGGCAGGTGAGACATGCCGTCTCTCCCGGTTGGACAGTTAGGGTCACCCCGTAGCTGCCAACAGCGGCCGAGTAAATCCAGGGAATGCGGTTGGAAACTGCGAAGTCGTTGATCAAATACCTGGTCTCAAAGTTATCTGTACCATCAAGAATCATCTGAGCATCACGAAGGTATTCCCGCACGTTCCCGGGAGTTACGTCGGCGACGCATGGCTCGACCTGCACATCGGAGTTGAAACTGCTGAGCTTTGCGGATGCGGCAACTGCCTTGGGCAAGGATTCGGCGGCATCACGCTCGTCGAACAGTGACTGTCGTTGCAGGTTGCTGGGCTCAACATAATCCCTGTCGATGATCCGCAGCCGGCCGATGCCCGCTCGCACCAGCAATCCCGCCAGCGCCGATCCCGTTGCGCCGCAGCCCACGATTACTACCGAAGACTGGCGAAGCCGGGATTGTCCCTCAGGCCCGATCGGGACGAACAGAACCTGGCGGGAATAACGATCGTCAAGAGGGATCGGCATTCATTCCTCACTGAAACGCCATTTATTATAGATACTCGTTTCCAGGAACGAATTCTTGACGGCTTCGGCGCGAAGATCAAAAGTCGGGCTGGGACTACCGGTTTCGCAGCAGATCTGAAGCCGTATCCGCGGACGGTTAAGGCGACCCTCGGTGTGCAACGTGGCGCCAAGTGGTGCACATCGAACACAGTACCCAAGTCAGTCATAAAGAAGACGCGTGCACATATATCCGAGGATCAGCCCAAGGACGGCACTTTGCCTGACTCTGCTCTGCTTAGCAATGGCCCCCCCGCTGTTGGGGCAAGTTGCGGCCCAGACTGGCGCTCAGCCACAGTCGAATCTGCCATCCGCTTCTAAAGGGTCAAACAGTCCCGGATTGGTTTCCAACTACGCCAAGTACGCTGATCGCAGAATTGCCGCGATTGAAATTCGGGGCGCTCTAGGCGACGAGAGAGTACAGGACTATCTGCGGGATCTGGTGGTCCAAAAAAATAACGAGCCATTCGATCGGCGGAAAATCCGCGAGAGCCTGCAAGCGCTATATGCCAGCGGTCGTTTTTCCGATGTGGAAGCGGTAGTCGAGCCGCTCGCTGGTGGCGATCTCATTTTGGCTTTTGTCACCCGTCCCAACTATTTTGTCGGCTACAAAACTACCGAAGGTGGGCCGAAGCGACCCACATCTGGCCAGCTTCTGGACAGCGCAAAGATTCAGCTCGGCGAGCTCTTCACGCAATCGAAAATCGATTCCTCCATCCGTCGTATGAAGGCACTGATGGCCGAAAACGGCTTCTATCAGGCGCAGCTCACCGCCCGCACCACAGTCCGTCCGGAAAACCAGTTGATTGACGTGAACTACGTTATAGACCCCGGCCCTCCGGCGCACATTGGCACGCTCACTATCGAAGGAGACGCGGGATTCTCTGCGGAGCAGATTGCCAAGAGTACCAATTTAGAGACCGGACACACGGTCACGGCTGATCGTATTTCTAAGGCGCTGCAAAAATTGCGGAAGAAATACTCTAAAGGTGACTATCTGGAAGCTCAGGTTTCCCTCATCGATCGCAAGTACCATCCGGAGACCAACACCGTTGATTTTACTCTCAAAATTTTTCGTGGCCGCGAGGTGGCGGTTCGGACAGACGGAGCCAGTATCGGCAAACGAAAGCTTAAGAAGTATGTGCCCATTTATGAAGAACACGCGGTGGACGCCGACCTGCTCAATGAGGGCAGCCGCAACCTTCGTAACTACTTACAAACCGAAGGTTACTTTGACGCGGAAGTCGCTTACCGGCAGCAAACCGCCGACAATCGGCTGAACATTATTTACAGCATTGAACGCGGCGACAAGCGCACGCTGGCGGCCATTCAGTTCGATGGCAACAAATATTTCGACGACCCCCTCCTGCGCGAACGTCTGCAGATTCAAACCAAGTCATTCTCTCTGAAGCACGGCCGTTATAGTCAGGCGTTGTTGAGCGATGATGTGGACAATTTGACTAACCTTTATCGTGCCAACGGGTTTGATCAGGTCAAAGTCAAGACTGAAGTGCTCAGCAACTACAACGGAAAACCAAGCGACCTTGCCATCGCGTTCCATTTCACCGAGGGACCGCAGTCACGCGTTCACTTGCTGAGAATTGAGGGTGATAACCAGGTGCCTGAGGATCAATTGCGGGCACTGCTGACCATGGTCGAGGGCCAGCCCTATTCTTCCGCAAATGCTGCTGCCGATCGCGAATCGGTTTTGAGTTACTACTTTAACCATGGATATCCGGATGTAGATTTTCAGGCCACAACGTCGCCGCTTCCCGACCAACCCAGCCTGCTGGACGTGACTTACAAGATCAGCGAGGGCCAGCAGGTGTTTGTAGATCGAGTACTGCTGTCGCAATTGCTGTTCACACGCCAGAATGTGGTTGAGAAACAATTGCAGATTCGGGATGGAGATCCGCTCAGCCAGATTGAAATGCTCAAGTCACAGGAGCGCCTTTACAATTTGGGAGTTTTCAATGAGGTCCAGATAGCCGTCCAGAACCCCGATGGAGACTCGCGGTTCAAAGACGTTCTGCTGCAGTTCCAGGAAGCGAAGCGCTGGACTTTCAACTACGGATTCGGCATCGAAGCCAGCAGCGGTCAGCCCGGCACTTCTAGCGTGTCTTCCGGCGAAGCAAATCCCACAACCATTTCCCAGGGGAAATCGGGAGTCAGCCCGCGCGTGTCGTTCGACGTGACGCGTATCAATTTCCGCGGGCGGGCACACACTATTTCCCTGAAGTCCAGCTATGGAAGTCTGCAAAAACGTGCTTTGATCAGCTACGACGCTCCCCGCTGGTTGGGGGATCCGAAGCTTCGTTTGACGTTTACTGCGCTTTACGACAACACCATCGATGTCACCACCTTCACCAGCGAGCGGCTGGAAGGCTCCGCACAACTCGAGCAGAGGGTTAACCGATCTACGACCCTGCTCTACCGGTTCATCTACCGTCGCGTGAAAGCTACCAATGTCGTCGTCTCCCCCGACTTGATTCCCATCCTGTCGCTGCCGGTTCGCGTCGGCATGCCTACCTTCACCTACATTCGCGACAAGCGCGATAGCCCCGTTGACAGTCACAAAGGTAACTACACCACATTTGATGTTGGAGTGGCGGCGACAGCGTTCGGCTCCGAAGCCGACTTCGGACGTTTTCTAATCACCAATTCCACCTATCACCCTTTTCATAAGAAGTGGGTATTTGCCAGGAGTCTGCAGGTAGGGATAGCGGAACCTTGGGCGGATACCATTGTGCCTCTGCCGGAGCGATTTTTTGCGGGAGGCGCCAACACCCATCGTGGCTTTTCGCTCAACCAGGCGGGACCACGAGATCTGGGGACTGGATCCCCCCTTGGAGGGAATGCCCTGTTGCTGAACAACCTGGAACTCCGTTTTCCGCCGATGTCCCTTCCCTGGATAGGAGAAGGTCTCAGCTTTGTCGCCTTCCATGACGTCGGTAACGTCTTTGAGGACAGTAAGGAGATGGTACGTAGCGTATTTCGCTGGTATCAGCCCAGACAGGACCTGTGCAGGGACCCCAACTTATCGGCACAATGCAGTTTCAGTTACATGTCCCAGGCGGTGGGAGGAGGCCTTCGCTACCAGACGCCGATTGGCCCGGTGCGCGTCGACGTAGGATATAACTTGAACCCAACAGTCTATCCCCAGTTCACCACCAACTCTGCTGGGCAACAGGTATTCACCCCGCAAACCACGCGGCGGGTGAATTTCTACTTTAGCATTGGTCAGACGTTCTAATGCGACCTGTTCTTCAACTCGTGGCAGTAGTCCTCGCCGGCCTCGGTCTGAGTTACGCCGGCGAGGTCGTGGACGGCATTCTTGCGGTGGTCAATAACAAGGCAATCTTTCGCAGCCAACTGGAAGACGCACTCAGCTTTGAGGCGCTCCAGCAAGGGAAATCGGTGGATCAGTTGAGCGAAGAGGAGCGCAAAAAGGAACTGGATCGCATGATCGATCAAGAGCTCATTCGGCAAGAGATGCACAACTATCCCACGGTTTCTCCGCCGCAGGCGGAAATTCAGCAGCAGCTTCAACAACTTCGCAAACACGTCCCCGGCGCGGAAACCGAGACTGGGTGGCAGCAGGCTTTGCAGCGCGCCGGGCTCACCGCGGAAGATGTAACCGAACAGGTGAGAGCGCAACTGGAGATTCTTCATTTTCTGGATGCTCGGCTTCGTCCCACCGTACGCGTCGATCGCTCAATGGTGACTGCATATTACCGCGAGAAATTTCTCCCCGAGTTACGCCGGTCCGGGGCTAAGGATGTCCCGTTGGGCCAGGTCTATTCACAGATCCAGGAAATCCTGGTTCAGGAAGAGCTGGCCAAGACGGTCGATTACTGGTTGAAGACGCTCCGCGAGCAGAGTGACATTTACATCGGGCCGCCCTCTATCGAGGACTCGCCCTTGGTGAACCATGGAAAACCATGAGTGAACCCACCAAGAAACGAAGCTGGTTACGGCGGCTTATGATTGCCGGCGTGCTGCTCCTGCTGCTGGTCGCGGGCGCCGCCTGGCTGGCGATCTCGTATCTGCGCAGTCCAGCCTTCCGGATAATGGTGCAGCAGCGCGTAATTGATCAGATACAAGCTCTCACCGGCGGGCGCGTGGAGATTGGAGCTCTGAATTGGAATCTCTCGCGCCTTGAGGTGGACGCCAGCAATGTAACCATTCATGGATTAGAAGGCCCCAATGAGGTCCCTTATGCCCACACCGACCGAATCCGGATTCGCCTAAAGGTGCTTTCGGTTTTGCGGCGGCGGATCACGTTGCGATCCGTGGATGTTGACCGTCCCATTCTTCACTTGATCGTGTTCCCGGATGGCAGCACCAACCAGCCCCAACCCAAAGCCACTGCCGCCGGCACCAGTCAGACTGCATCCACACCTGTGTTTGACATTTCCTTGGACCGGGTCACGGTGAGCAATGGAGAGCTGATTGTGAATCAGCGGCGCATAGCCCTGGACTTCTCGGCTGAGGACGTTCACGCAGACATGCAGTTCAGTACGGCACTGAACCGCTATGAGGGTTCAGTCCAGGCAGCGAGAGTGCGGGAAAAATACGGCAAGCTCGCGCCCGTAGCCGGCAGCGTGGAGGCACAATTCGTTCTTTCCCGGAATCGTCTACAGGTAACGTCAGCTCGTCTGCGCACGCCAACTTCACTGATTGAAGCTGAAGGTACGATTGAGGACTTCGCCAATCCTAAAGTGGAGGTGCGCTACAAAGGCAAACTCGATTTGCGTGAAGTTGCATCGGCTACAGGAACAAGAGAACTGCGCCGCGGCACGCTTGAATTGAACGGCACGTTTACCACTTCTGCCAGCGGGTTCCTGGTGAGCGGACGTTCGACCGCAAGCGACGTTGAGTACAGCACTCCTTCTTTCAGTTTGACCCACACCGATGCCGCGGCCAAGTACGACATCGATGCGAAAGATATAAAAATCACGAACCTGGTCGCGCGCGCAATGGGAGGCATATTCACCGGCAGCGTTGACATTCACAACTGGACCGCTAAAGCTACGCCAGCCGGTGGGCGCAAAGAAAGGCTAAGCAAACTCCCGGAGGCAGCAGGCGAACAAGCGGGAGTGGTAGACCTAAAGATTCGTGATCTGCCTGCGGATCGTGTCGCTCAAGCTCTTTCTACAAGAACCGTGCCACTGTCTGATTTGCGACTCCGCGGTACGGGTTGGGGTACGCTTCAACTTCAATGGCGTGGCTCACCCTCCTACGCATTAGCCCGTTTTCATCTGGAGATTACGCCTCCACCGCAAGTAAGTCCGCAGGAGCTTCCAATCACCGTTAAGCTTGTCGGAACCCACAATTTCGCCAGTGGACAGCAACACTTCGATCAGGCCGAAGTGTCTACCCCCGGCCTCGTGGTCGCTTCCAGCGGCCGGCTGGGAAGCTATAGCGAGAATCTGCGGGTAAACCTCAACGCTACGGACTTGAGCCAGCTCCGTCCATTCCTTGCGCTCCTCGGCCTTGGGCAAAGTCCTTTGGCTGACTTGAAGGGAGAGGGCAGCTTCCAGGGCTCAATCGGCGGCAGGCTGAGTGCACCCAGCGTTAGTGGACAGATCAAGCTCAGCAACTTCTCTTTTCCGGTGGCGGTGATCCGCGGTGCGCTGGCTGGCGCGCTGCCCACTACGGGAGCCAGCACAACGGCGGGATCTGCCGGCCGCGTCCATTTGGACTCACTATCTGCGGACTTACAGTATTCACCTACGGGCGTGATAGTGCGCAACGGGGTACTGAATCGTTCGGCAGCCCAGGCCAAATTTGATCTCAGTGCCGCCCTGACCGATGGGCGTCTGACTGATAACAGTCACATTGGCGGTCACATCATCGTCACCAACGCTGATCTTGCAAATCTGCAACGCGTCCTCGGCTATGACTACCCGATCACCGGGAAGCTTTCGCAGACTGTGGCCTTCAGCGGCACGCGCTCGAACCCGCAGGGGAGCGGGCGAAGCAAGCTCAGCGATGCCACGGTTTTTGGCGAGACCATTCGTTCGCTTTCCGCCGATCTGGCTCTGGCGAATCATGAGCTGCGAATCACCAATCTCGCACTGGCTCACAACGGGGCACAATTGGGCGGTACCGGCAGCTACAACCTGATCAACCAAGCCATTCAATTTAATGCCAAGGGAAGCAATTTCAGTTTGGCCACTCTGCGGCGTTTGCAGAGTTCACGCTTCACCGACGCCGGATTGCTGAACTTTACTGCCAGCGGATCGGGCACGGTCGAGCACCCCGTTATTAATGGCACAGCCAGCCTGCGTAACTTAGTGTTCAACGGTGAGCGCACCGGCGACATGGATCTTGCGTTCAAGACCGAGAACGATGCGCTGAATTTGAGCCTGTCCTCCAATCTCCAGGGCACAGAGTTGGACGGCACCGGCACCATCGGCATTCACGCTCCGCACCCTGTCAATGCGGAACTGCATTTTTCCCACCTTGACATTGACCCGCTGTTGCAGACCTTCCTGCAAGGCAGGCTGACGGGGCACTCCAGTGTGGCTGGCAAACTTTCCATTGAGGGACCGCTGGCCGATCGTCAGGCGCTCACCATCACCGCCGATATACCCCAGTTCTCTGCCAGCGTGTCGGGAGTGCGAATCCAGAGCGATGGTCCGATCCAGTTCAGTGTTGCGCGCAGTCGGCTGCGCATCGATCGCTTGCGTCTGACCGGCGAAGATACCGAACTATCAGCCAGTGGGCGGATGAATCTGGCCGGCGAGCACGAGATGAATCTTCGTGCTGAGGGCCGCGTCAATCTGAAGTTGTTGCAGACTCTGTACCCCAGCTTGCGCTCCACTGGATTGGCAGTAGTCAATGTCACGGTCGGCGGGCTGCTCGCCAAACCCAACTTATCCGGCGAGCTGCACATTCAGAATGCGGCAGTGTCGTCGCAGGACATGCCGCTGGGCCTCAGTGCGATTGATGGCTCTCTATTTTTCAGCCAGGACCGGCTGCAAATCCAGAAACTGACCGCGCAAACCGGCGGAGGCACGATCAGCATCGGCGGTTTCACCACCTTCGCCCGCAATCCCAGCTTCAACCTCACGGCACAAGGCAATTCGGTTCGCGTGCGTTACCCTCCGGGCGTCAGTTCCACCCTGAATCTGGATCTGAAATTTTCCGGCAGCCTGGAGAGTTCCACTATGTCCGGCAATGTTCAGCTCACTAAGTTCGGCCTGAACTCTCAGCTCGACGTCGCTGCCATGATGTCGGGCAGCAGCGCTATGCCCGAAGTAACTGTCTCCAACTCGCCGCTCAGTGGCGTGCACTTCGAAATCCATGTGACTTCCTCTTCCGATCTGTTAGTGACGACGGCGCTGGGGAAGGTGGCGGGAGACGTGGATCTGCGGCTGCGCGGCACTCCCGAACATCCCATCCTTCTGGGCAGAGTAAGTGCCACCGAGGGGCAAATCACCTTTAACGGACAGAAGTATCAGTTGGAACGAGCGGACCTTACTTTCGCCAATCCCATTCGGATCGAACCCAGCATCGATATGGAAGCTACTGCTACGGTGCTGCAATACAACATCACGATTGGCTTGCATGGACCGGTGGACCGCTTCACCACTACCTATCGATCTGACCCTCCACTGCCGACGGCGGATATCATCAGCCTGCTCGCCTTCGGGCGAACCAGCGAAGAGTCCCAAATTGTCGGCGGGGGAGCCTCGGCTTTGAGCGAGAGTGTTTCCAACGCCATCATCGGCCAAGCCTTCAACACTGTCGTAGGCAATCGAATTCAGCGGTTGTTCGGAGTCAGCAACATCCGAATCGCCCCGGGTTACAGTCCCACCGAAATCAATCCTTATACGCAGCTGACCATCGAGCAGCAGATTTCCGACAAGGTCACCGTAACCTACTCCAGCAACCTTTCGCAGTCGTCGCAACAGTCCATCCAGGGTGAGTACCACGTCAACCCGAATCTATCCTTTCGGGGAGGGCGCGACCAGTATGGAGTGTTCTCCGTTGAAATCCGGATGCGCAAACGCAAGCGCTAGCCAGAAAAAAATTCAAAGACAGTTTCTGGCTCGCGGTATTACCGTGTTGTGATGTCTGGCGATGTTCAAGTCGACCCCTATGCCACAGCCAGAGCCGCAATGGTGGAAACTCAGCTGCGGCAGAGAGGTATACAGGATGAGCGCGTGCTCGACGCCATGCGTTGCGTCCCGCGGCACTTGTTTGTTCCGCACGAGTTCGAGCGCGAAGCTTACGCAGACACTCCCGTTCCCATCGGTGAAGCGCAAACTATTTCCCAGCCCTACATCGTCGCGTACATGCTGGAAGCTCTGGCCTTGCAGCCTCAGGACAAGGTTCTGGAGATCGGTACCGGCTCCGGTTATCAAACCGCGCTGCTGGCCGAGTTGGTGAGTGAAGTTTATTCTGTAGAACGGTACGCAAGCCTTTTGCGGCGGGCCGGCATCATCCTGGATCGGCTGGGCTATCAAAACATTGTTCTCGTCGAGGGCGATGGGAGCGAGGGTTATGGTCTAGGGGCTCCGTACGACGCAATTACCGTCGGCGCCGCCGCCCCGGATATTCCACATCCCCTGTTCGAACAGCTAGGCGAGGGGGGGCGGCTGATCCTGCCCGTAGGACCGCCGGAAATGCAGGAGTTACAGCTCGTCCTAAAAAGAAACCAGCAGGCAATAGTTCGCCAACTGGAGGGATGCAGGTTCGTTCCGCTCATCGGCCGCCAGGGTTTTTCTCAGGGACCGGCGTGGTGAACAAAAACGGGGCTATAATCTGCGTATGCGTCGCACATTCTTCATGGCGGCGTTTCTCACAACGGCGCTTGCTCTGCCTCTGTTCGGCCAGATGCATGGTGGAGGCGGGCATGGGATGGTTGCGGGTGGGCGCGGCTTTGCCGGAGGCGGACACTTCGCTTCGCGCCCGTCTGTAACTTCGTTGGGACCTCGCGGATTCACCGGCGGGATGGGCTTTCATGGAGGTAGAACAGCCATTGTTCACCATCCAACCCCGAGAGCGTTCGCCAGACCCTTCGTCCACGACCGATTCTTCTTCCGCAATCGTTGGCCTTACTACGGATACTACGGCTATTACTATCCCTACTATCCCTACGGCTATTTTGACTACGACTATTCCGACTATTCCGCCAACGACTACCCTCGCACTCAGGACAATTCAGCGCTTTATGCCGAAATTCAGCGCCTGCGAGACGACATCGCGGACTTGAGGGAAGCACAGGCGCGCGCCGCGGAGCAATCCGACGCCAGGCCCCCACAAGCACCCCGGCCGCAAGCGAAAGCCGAGACCACACCCGCGCCTGCCTATCCGCCCGTTTCTTTTGTGTTTCGTGATGGCCGCCAACTGGAAGCCCGCAACTACGCTATCGTGGGTTACAACTTCTGGATCATGGATGATGGGATGACGAAACGCTATCCGTTATCTCAGTTAGATCTGCAAGCAACTGCCAGAATCAACGAGGAACGCGGAGTTCCCTTCCAACTTCCCGGCCACTAGCATCCTGAGTTCTTCCTTCACTGCAATTCCAAAAAGCAGATCCCTCGACTCGAAGATCGTTCGCGATGCCAATGATCTTCTCCACTCGGAATGACAAATTTTTGGGAAATGACAAGCTTACGGAATGACGAGTTTTTCCGCTCGTTCCGGATCCCTTACCGCCGCCCCAACACATCCGCCGCAACGAAGATCAGAAACACTATCGAGATGATTCCATTCATGGTGAAGAATGCCGCGTTGAGGCGTCGAAGGTCGTGATGCGAAACCAGCGAGTGCTCGTAGGCCAGCAGAAGCGCTACCGCAATCACTCCTGCAATCGCCACTGCACCCAGCTTGAACGAAATGACAAAGGCAATTAAGAGCGCCAGCATGATTGCGTGCAGGAGACGCGCTACCAGCAGCGCATTACGTATACCCATGTAGCGAGGGATGGAATGAAGACCATGCACGCGGTCGAAGTCACAATCCTGGCAGGCATAGAGCACATCGAACCCGGCCACCCAGCAAGTCACGGCCAGGGTAAGAATCAGGATGCGCGGATCGAGCGAACCGCGGATCGCGATCCAGGCTCCGGCCGGAGCCATTCCCAGGACGAATCCCAGCACCACGTGTGACCAGCGCGTGAATCGCTTCGTGTAGGAATAAAGCAGCAAAATCAGAAGCACAAGGGGCGAAAGGTAGAAGGCCAGGCGGTTCAATTGGGCGGCGGCTACGACAAAGATGCTGCTGGAGACCAGCACAAATCCTGCTACGAACTGGCGCGACAGAATCCCAGAAGGCAGCGCGCGGCTGCGCGTACGCGGATTCGCGGCATCAAGCGAAGCGTCAGCAAGCCGATTAAACGCCATGGCTGCCGAACGCGCAGCAACCATGGCGACAATAATCCATACCAACTGGCGACCCGCAGGCAAACCTCCTGCCGCCAGCAACGCACCGCAGAGAGCAAAGGGAAGCGCGAAAACAGAGTGCTCCCACTTGATCATCTCCAGCGTCACCGCGATGTTGCGAAACAGCGCCAACGAAACGATATTAACGCAAACGAGTCAGCGCCCCAACTGCATCACCAGGATTCGTCCATCGGAGTGGAAGCTGCCGCCGGTAGCGGTACTCGCCTCGCGCAAGGGATCGGTGGGTACAAGGTAATTCTTGGCCATGACGCTGCCTCCACCAGCCAAGCTAGCCGCCACGAAATCGCGCTCCTGGTCGACGTTGGCGTCAATCTTGTGCGTGAGGCCACCCGTGCGATTGTCTTTCTCGAAACCCACATCGTGCGTGGCCGCACCCACCCAGAGCGTTTGCCCGTCCACCTCAAATGGCGCCTTCCACACTCGCAAATGATGCCGCGATGCAACTACTTCGATGGGATCGGCACGAGCGAACCCAAAATCCTGGGAACGCCCGAACAAGTACAACTCGCTCATTGGCATCTCGGTGTAAGCCTTCTTGCTGAGCGTTGCCAGAACCGCATGCAATACCGCGTCCTCGTGGGTTTTATCCACCGGAACCCAGCCTCCTGCTTCAAAAGCCGCTTTCATCCTGGCTTCCGAGCCAAGCAGAAGAAAATTAACCATGTCGCCTGGATGTCCCTGCTGATCAGTTACCCTGCGCGGCAGCTTATGTAACAAAGCGGGATCGAAACTGACCGTGGTGCTGACCGGCTCGCTGCTGGCCTGACCGGGAACCACCTTGATCTTGACGTTGTAGTCTCCCTGGCTTGCATCATTGGCCGTCTGGTTGACGCCGAGAAAAAGACGGCCCGGCTGAGTGGCGCTGAATTCATGTTTGCTGCCGATCAGGAAAGGCACCGAGGCCGGATCATTTGTCTGGCGCGCAACTAACGCCCCCAACCCCGCGCTGTTTACAGGAAGCGCGCGCAACAAGTCTTTCCAGCCTCGTGTCAGCCCATCGGGAGTGGCTTTTTGGCCGAGATAATCGAGTGCGCCGTCGGCACTGATCTGGACCTTGTCGCCCGGGGCGAGATCGATTCCGGTATCGATCCACGGCTGCGCCGCGCTGACTTTCACGTCCGCGGAGAGCTTGCGTTTCGCTGCTGAGGCTGGAGTCGAAGCTGTGGTCGAGGCCTGAGGTTGGGCCTCCGACGGCGCACCCGGAGTCTGCGTTACTGGATTTTTCGAGCTGAAAGGCGCGCCTGAGTCCTGGATCTGGAATCCCTGGGGTGCTGCGCCAACCGGAAGAAACAAGCTCGAAAGGAATATAAATCGGATAACGCCACGCATGTAAATACCAGCGAGTCTGCCGGAACGAGAAGTATCTGCTACTAGGTTAAGCGCGTTTTCTCCTGGTTGCAACGGGCGGAGGAAGGTGAGGGATGATCAGACGATTCGCCCTAATGATTGTTCCCGCAAGCACGAACCCGTCTGCGGAAGCGGGCAACTCGCGACCCCCGGGCAGCAGTTTGTCCGCGAAGCGCATTCCGTGAGGGGCTGGGCGCCGGGACATAACAGAAAACCTTGCATATGCTGAATCTGCATGCTCAGCAGGGCATCTCGGTCGTTCGGCTCTTCGATTCCTTCGGCTACCACATATCCGCCGAATTCCCACGCCAGATTGGCGATTGAACGGATCATTGCGCGACGCAGGCGATCCATGGCGCAGCCCTGAACGAAGTAGCGATCAACCTTGAAGCAGTCGGGCTGAGCATCGAGAAGCATTTTGAAATTGGAGTGTCCCAGTCCAATATCGTCCAGAGCAATTCTTATGCCCGCCTCACGCAGAGAGTCCAGGGAATTGAGAAATGTGCTTTGGTTCCATGCGGGAGCATGCTCCACGATTTCCACAGTCATTCGGCTGGGCGCTATGGCGTGTTGCTCCAGCGTTTGTTTCAGCCATTCCGCAAAATGCAGGCCGGCGCTCAGTGTGGAAGCGTGCACGTTGACCGAGATGGGAAGCAAGCCGGGAACGGGGGAAATTGCGGTCAGTCCGTTTTCAATGCAGTGCTGGTCGAATTCAGCTTCCAGACCTTTGCGACGAACGTAGTCAAACAGCACATCGGGCCGCTCAAATGGACTCGAGGTGGGGCCCCGAGTGAGCAGTTCCAGTCCTGCCAGCCTCTGTCCTTTACTGCTGACACGGTAGATCGGCTGCACGTGGGGGAAGGTTCCTCCCGGAGCCATTAATTTCTTCAACAGAGGAGACTTATTCGTGCACCTGGAAGCTGGTCCGGCTTCGACCAGTGGATCGATTTCCGATACCAGGCGGCTAACTACACCGAGAAGCTGATGAATCGGCTGCGGCTTGGCCAGAAATTCGTCCGCTCCCCGCCGGCGGGCTGCCTCTTCGGTCCCCCGCGATACGTGTCCGGTCAAGGCCACAATTTTGGGGCGTGGGGTGCGTTGGGCAGCCGCCTCAACCAGATGCAGGCCGTCCAGTGTCTCATCGCGCAGTGCCAGGTCGGCGATAACCAAAGAATAGCGTTGACTGTTCAACAGGGCTTCGGCGGACTCGGATTCTGCGGCACAATCCACTTCATATCCTGATTGCCGCAGGTACTCGGCGACCGAACAAGAAACCTGCTCGTCGTCGTCCACAATCAGCACGCGATGCGATTTGCTTTCCACCAATTACTCTATCGTCGCCAGAAACCTTACACATTAGGGTGTTTTTTATGTTCTTTGGCTTCTCGTCAACATGACCTTCGGAGTTAAGCTGTGCTGGATATGATTTGCCGGCTGGCTGCGATATCATCGAGCCATGGTTGAAATGCCCGGGATGGCAACCAGACACTCGTTCCAGACGGACGATCCGCAACTTCGACCCATCGCGGACAAGGTGTTCGCCGGAGAGCGGCTCGATGGCCGGGACGCACTCGCGCTTTATGCCACCACGGACATCCTGGCACTAGGCTGGCTGGCGAATACAGTCCGGGAACGCCATCACGGCAACCAAACCTACTTCAACGTCAACCGCCACCTCAATCCGACCAATGTCTGTGTGGCCTATTGCCGTCTATGCGCTTTTGGCCGCAAGAAAGACGCCCCGGGCGCCTACACCATGGCGCTGGAGGAGGCTTGGCAGGCTGCCGCTTCAGGCTACTCGGAAGCCGTAACCGAGTTCCACATTGTCGGCGGATTGCATCCTGACCTGCCGTTTCAGTATTTCCTCGATCTGATCGCGGGCTTGAAGTCGCGCTTTCCGCAGGTTCACCTGAAAGCGTTCACGATGGTAGAAGTTGCTTATCTGGCCAAGCGCGCCAAGCTCAGCATTCGCGACACCCTCGTCGCACTGAAAGAAGCAGGAGTGGACTCACTTCCCGGCGGGGGCGCAGAGATCTTCGCAGAGCGCGTGCGGCATATCATCTGCGATCACAAAATTGATGGAAATCAGTGGCTGGAGACGGCTCGTACGGCGCATGAATTGGGACTGAAATCGAATGCCACGATGCTCTACGGCCACATCGAAGGCGACGATGACCGGGTGGACCATCTCCTCAAGCTGCGCTCGCTGCAGGACGCCACCCAAGGTTTCCAGACATTCATACCGCTGGCGTTTCATCCCGACAACACGCCACTGAGCCATCTTCCCTGGACCACCGGCTTTACGGATATCAAGCAGATGGCAGTTTCACGCCTGGTGCTGGACAACTTTCCTCATATCAAAGCCTACTGGCAGATGCTGACGCCCAAGATCGCGCAAATCTGTTTGCGATTCGGGGCAGATGATATCGACGGCACGGTGGTCGAGGAAAAGATCTATCACGACGCTGGCGCTGCCACTCCACAGGGCCTGCGCCGCCAGGAATTGGTGCGGCTGATCCGGGAAGCTGGACGGGAGCCGATCGAGCGCGACACGCTCTATCGGCCGGTGACTCGCACGGACACGACGTTTACCGTAGCCGTTTAGCGCCTGTCACGGTTTCCTTTAAGCTTGCGCCCGAGCTGCACTCTGAGACTTGGCCTAGTTCGCATAGATCCGCACGTAGTCAATCAGCATCTCTGACGGAAATGGCGTCGCTGCATTGGGCGACCCAGGCCAGTCTCCGCCAATGGCGAGATTCAGAATGATGAAGCTTTGGCCCGCATCGAAGGGCCAGACCGCCCCGCTTCGGCCGTCAAGGCTGGCCGGCGTGAAGCTCGCGTACGGCTTGGTGGGATCGTCCACGTAATACTCCACGCTTTTCGGCGACCAGATCATGCCATAGGTATGCCACTGAGCCGCCGTCTGTCCGCTCGGAAAATTGTACCTGGTGCCCAGCGCAGTTCCGGTGAAGCCGGTCCCATGAATGGAGCCGATGGTCCAGTCGGGCGTCTCGGCGGCGTTCACCCGCTCCAGCACGTCTTGTTCGCCACAGGCGGGCCAATTCACGGTGGCGATGTTATTGCCCAACAGCCAGACTGCCGGCCAAAAGCCCTGCGCCTCCGGCACCAGGGCTCGTACTTCCACTCGCCCATACTGGAAGCTGAACAGGCCCTGGGTCTTGAGCCTCGCCGATGTATACACGCCCGCCGTCGGCTGCTGCGCCACGATATGCAGGTAGCCGTCTGCTCCAACGTATACGCTGGGATTGCTCGTGCTGCAGGGCGAGCTCGACGATCCCCAGGCACAATAAGTCTCCAGTTCCTTGTTGCCAAAACCGCTGTTGCCAGTGTCGTACGTCCAGATCGCAGGGTCGGGCTGCGCCATGGTGCCGGTGGAATTCGAGAACTCCTCGCTCCAAACCAGGGTTCCCGACGGAATGTTCGCTGAAAATGACTGGCTCGTGACAGTACTGGACGTTCCTCCTGCGATGGCAATAGCTTTGACCGTCAGGTTGGAGGCCACCAGAAACGGAGCCTGGTACTGCTGGGAAGAAGCACTCGGCGTGCTTCCGTCAACCGCGTAGTAGATAGCAGCTCCCGCGGTCGATGAGCCTAGGCTCACGATCACTGCACCATTCCTGGCCGCCCTTGTGGAACTGGAGGGTGCCGCAGTCGGATTTCCTGCTCCCCCTCCGCTCTCTCCTCCGCTGCCACCCCCGCATCCGTACGTCAGTGAGCTCAACATCAAAACCGTTGCTAATATGCCAGTTACTGACATGGCCCCCCTTTTCGAGAGCAGACAGGACGCCTTTTCACCCTTCGTTGGTAAACTGTCGTCAAGTCACGAATTCCGACACTTCTTTGCTTCCCGAGGTTCCCTAAAGTCAAGATTAATTTTCTCCGCAATTCCCGATTTATCACACTGGAAAAGGCAACATCTTCCGCAGGCTCTTGCCTCTTATCGTATAGGTGTACAATTTCCTTGCTAGATAAGTGGGCTAGCAGGAACTTATCCTGCATTCGAGGCACGAATGAATGTCCACATCAGCTATAAACTTTCCAAGAACTCCAACGTCGAACGGGAAATCAACTTACAAATTCAAAAAGTGCGGAAAAGGCTGCAGGTTTTCCGTCCTGAGTTAGTTCATCTCCACGCCATTCTGGAAGACCAACCAGCCCGAGCTGGAATCCTTGTACGCTTGGACCTGCGGCTGCCTTCCGGAGACATCGCCACCAGCAACAGTGCGCCCACGGTCACTACCGCCATCAAGAGTGCCTTTGATGATCTGATTCAACAGATTACACGTCATAAAGCCCGGCTGCGCAATCATCGCCAGTGGCCACGCCGTCAGAAGGAGGGCCGTGCTCCGGAGCAGGTTCCGTTTGAAAGTACGCTCGCGGCAGTGCAGGCCCCCAAGGTCTCCGACGAGGACATCAGTGGATATGTGAATGCTAATCTCTCGCGACTCCAGCGCTTTGTCGAACGCGAGTTGCGCTACCGGGAGAGCCTGGGTGAGCTTACTCCCTTCCAGCTTCGCTCCGAAGAAGTGATCGACGAAGCCATCGCGAATGCTCTTAGCGACGGAGAAAAACCCGAGAAGCTCGCCTTGGAAGCCTGGATTTATCGCCTGGCGGTGCGCGCCATGAACGAATTGCCGCGTCGCCAGCGTGATAGCGTCGACGCGGTATCACTGGAAGAGCATCCCCGCCGGCCGCAGGAAGAGTTGGAGCGGCACAGCGACGAAGCTTACGTCGAGTTCCACCAACCGGATGAAACCATCACCGAAGAAAATCTGATTCCCAATCGTTCCGCCGCTTCCCCGGAAGACACGGTGGCCTCCGATGAGATGTTAAACCTGGTGGAACGCGCATTGCGTGGCACTCGGCGGGAAGACCGGGAAGCATTTCTACTGTTTGGGATTGAAGGGTTCAATGTTGAGGAAATATCTGCTATCAGCGGACGCTCGAGCCAGGACGTGCGTCATTCCATCAATTCTGCAAGAGAACATCTACGCCGGAACTTGTCCGATCCCGGCCAATTGAGGAACAAAACGTTTCAGCAACCTCGACCTGTTTAAGCCGTCGGCATGGAGGTGCAATGATTACGCGAGATGAAATTCGCGAATTAGCTGAATTCCAATCTGCGCAGTGTAACGCGGTCACCTTTTACTACCAACCCACCACTCCTTCAGACAAGTCGCACCGCGAGGAGGCGTTGCGCATCAAGGACCTCGTCAAGGACGCGGTCCGCGAGGCGGACAAAAACGGCAAGGGTTGCAAGCTGCTCAAAGCTGACTTGGATCGGTTGTTGGCCTGGGCGGAAGGCTTGCACGGAAATCAGGGTAGAGCCAAGGCGGTGTTTGCCTGCGCTTCCACGCGCCTGTGGAAGGAATTCGATCTGCCGGCGCAGCTTCCGGGAACCGCGCTGCATGTGAACACGCGCTTTCATCTTCGGCCTTTGTCGGCCCTGCAAGATGCCCTGTGCAGCACCTATGTTGCGCTGGTAGAGCGCAACAAGGCTCGCCTGTTCCACATGCAGGAAGGCGAGATCCAGGAGCGCGAGGACTTTGTAGCTCTCCTTCCGCGCCGTGGCCGCAGTGATGGGTTTCTCGGCTACGATGCCGGTCACGCCGAACGACGGGTAGAAAATGAGGCGCTTGGCCATTTCAAGCGGGTCGCAGACCGCCTGCTGGAACTCCAGCAGAAGGGCAGTTGCGACCGCCTCATCTTCGGCTGCCGCGAGGACGTGTGGCCTGAGATCGAGCGTCAATTGCACCCCTACCTGAGAGGGTGTTTGGCGGGACGTTTCGATATCGACATTGCCACCGCTACCGCCGAGCAGGTGCGCGAACGCGCCCGGGGCATGCTGAGTGCTTTCCGCGACAAGCAGCGCCGGAACCTGGTGCGGGAGGTGCTCGACGAAGCCCGTTCCCGGAATCACGGGGCAGTAGGCCTGCGCAGGGTGCTCCGCTCGATGGAGCAGGCTGAAGTACAAACCCTGTTGATCGAAAGCAGTTTTGCTGCTCCCGGTGTGCACTGCTCCAACTGTGGACACATCGACATGCACCTGGTGAAGGAGTGCACGGTCTGCGGGTGCGAGACGCGCGAGGTCGAAGATATCTCCGATGCCCTGGTTGGATTAGCCCTGCGCAATGGAGTGGAGGTCGTTTACGTGCCTAACGACCCCGACCTGCAGAAGGCCGGCAATATCGCTGCACGCCTGCGCTTCCGCGCAGAACGCGGGGCGGAGCGCATCGCCAGCTAGCGGTGAATTCTGCTTCTGTGATCGCGTAAACGAAGATCCTGAGGGTGCCCCGTTCAAGCAAAGCTTGGGCGGGGTTTTTCTCTTAGAGTTGGCTTGCAATTACCCGATTACCATTTTCAGATTACTAAATGCGAAGGTCCTCCATGCTATCCTTCTTCCCCTTTTCTGATCGGTGACGATCCGTCCAGTCCGTGGCCGATTCCTTTCAGGAGGACGCATGGGATTTTCCCGCAGAGACTTTCTCACTACCGCTGGCCTGGCTTCGTTCGCTCTATCTCTTGACGCACAGAAGGCACCCGTTTCATCGTCAAAGCCGAAGCGTGCCCCCATCCTGGTCGCCAGCGCCAATGGCATTAACGGAATTGGTCAGGGATTCGAGATCCTTAGCAAGGGCGGCGACACACTGGATGCGGCCATTGCCGTGGGCAAAGTCCAGGAAGACGATCCCAATGACGACAGCGTGGGTCTCGGCGGGCTTCCCAACGAAGAAGGCATCGTCGAACTCGATGCCTCCTGCATGCACGGCCCAAGCCGCCGGGCGGGTGCGGTTGGCGGCGTTCGCAATATCAAGAACGTGTCGTTAGTGGCGAAAGCGGTCATGGAGCACTCCGGCCACGTGATGCTGGTCGGAGAAGGCGCAGAACGCTTCGCCATTGCCATGGGCTTTCCGAAGGAAAACTTGCTTACGGAGCGCTCCCGAAAAATCTGGCTGCTCTGGAAGGAAAGCAATCCCAAGTACGACTGGTGGGGACCGGGCCTGGACGATCCGAACTACAGGATTTCTCCGGATATTGCTGACATGCCGCCGCCACAAGCTGAACTCCAACCGAAAATGTTCGAGCGGCTTCTCGAGCGCGCAGCGGTCCTGGGGATTGATCCCGAATTTCGCCTCGCTGCCATTCGCAAAATTCTCTACCCGCCGACCGGAACCATTCATGTCTCGGCGCTGAACGAAAAAGGCGAGATCTCAGGCATGACAACCACCAGCGGACTCGCCTGGAAGATTCCTGGGCGCGTGGGTGATTCCCCCATCATTGGCGCTGGCTGCTATACCGATCAGGACGTGGGCTCGGCGGGAGCCACGGGCAGCGGCGAAGAGAACATCAAAGTGGCAGGTGCTCATACCATCGTCGAGAACATGCGTCGCGGGATGTCGCCGCGAGACGCCGGACTCGAAGCGCTCAAACGCATCGTGCGCAATTACCTTAGCAACCCGCGAAAATTGCGCTACATCAGCATGAAGTACTACATTTTGCGGAAAGACGGCGAATACGCGGGCGTGAGCCTGTGGAGCGGGCCCCCCGATCGTCCTGCGAAGTTCGCCGTGCACGACGGCACCAAGCGGCTCGAGAACTGCGCCGCGCTATTCCAGGGACGGCCGCTGCCCTTCCCGCCGCAGGCCAAAGACCCATACGCACGCCAGGTGCCATGAGGCTCCTAAAACATCTATCGCGATCACTCGTAAGGGTAGAGCAGGTCTTTAGGCCTGCATCAGAGGATGCAGCAAAGACGCGGGCTTCAGCCGCTGAGGTAATTTTGTTAATGCGCAGGATATCCTCAGCGGCTAAAGCCGAGGTTCTTAGGCGCTGTGTAAATGCAGGGCTGGAAGCCCTGCTCCACCCAAGAGCCGTGGTCATGCTGAGCCCGTCCTCGCTCAAGATGACAGTTGCAAGAATTGCGATCATGGACGGCCTTCAGGCTGCGGTGGACCCGGGTGCCGTCGAGCTCCGCTCGACTTGAACGGACGGGACGTCCGTTCCCACGTAGTTCCTGGAATGCAGAAATGATGAACTCACCATGCACCGGCTGACCTTCAAAACCCGAAAAAAGCGTGAAGTGCTGGACATCACCGACCAGGTCGCACTCGCCTTGCGCAAATCCTATGCGGATCGCTCGGGAGTGTGCCACCTGTCTGTCCTGCACACCACGGCGGCGCTGACCACCGCCGACCTCGATCCCGGCACCGATCTCGACATGCTCGACTTCGAAGCTATGATCCCCAGGCTGAAATACCGCCATCCACACAACCCGGCGCACGTCCCCGATCACATTCTTTCTGCCTTGATCGGCACCTCGGTCTCGGTTCCCGCCGAGCGCGGCGAACTTGTGCTCGGCACCTGGCAGAGGATTGTGCTGGTGGAATTGGACGAGCCGAGAGAACGGGAGGTGATATTTACGTTCCTGCGGAGAAGTAAAACGGATGCAGAATTCAAGGTGTATCACTAAAGCACCGCGGTCTCCTCAATCATCCGCCTTTCCGCAAAGCGCTCGAAGTCCAGTAGCCGGGCATCGATCAAATCCGTCTTCCCGTGCAGCACCAGATCGGACACGATCTTGCCCGTCGCCGGAGCGTGCATCACGCCGTGTCCGCTGAAGCCGTTGGCCAAGAAGAACCCCGGCACTTCCGGCACCCGGCCCAGGATTGGATGATGGTCGGGCGTCATCTCGTACAATCCCGCCCAGGCGCGCTTGGGATTCACTGGAACATTCTCGAAATCGGGCACGCGATTCGCCGCCCGCGTCAGAATTTTCTCGAGAAACGACGACTCGAAGTTCATCTTGTAGCCGGGCGTCTCTTCCGGATCGTTCCACGCAAACAGAAAGCCCAGCGACTCCGGGCGGAAGTGAAATCCATTCGACATGTCGATGATCATGGGGGCGGAATGCGGAAACCCGTCATATGGCTCGGTCGGCACCAGCATACGCCGCAACGGCTCGACCGGCAGATCAACGCCGACGAACTTCGCCACCTGCGCCGCCCACGGCCCGGCAGCATTCACCACCTTTCGTGTCGCTACTCGGCCACGGGTGGTCTCAACGGCAGCGAGGCCGTTTCCGTCCTGCAGGATTCCGGTGACCTCCGTCTCCCGCCAAAGCCGCGCACCTCGCTCCTCGGCGCATTTCATGAAGCCCACCATAGCGCTATAGGGGTCGACAAAGCCATCGGTCGAGCAAAAGCTGCCGCCCACGATGTCGTCGGATCTGAGCTTCGGAAACGCGGAGACGATCTCAGCGCGCGCGAGCAGACGCACGTTCTTCAATCCCATCGCGACCTGGCGCTCGTAATTCGCGCGCAGGTAACGCAGGTGTGCCTCGCTGGTGGCAACGAACAGATATCCCTGCGGACGATAACCAGCAGGGTGGCCCAGCCGCTCCTCGAAGCTGGCGTAGAAGGGGATCGAGTAGAGCGACATCTGGATGTTAACGGGCGTAGAGAACTGCGCCCTGACGCCGCCCATGCTCTTGCCGGTTGATCCCTTGCCCTGGTGAGTCTCCCGCTCGACGACGAGCACGTCGGTGCATCCCGCTTCCGTCAGGTGGTAAGCGATGCTCGAGCCGACGATTCCGCCACCCACAATGACGACTTCGGCCGAGGTCATCAGGCGAATCGCA
>DASPRM010000107.1 GCA_035624455.1 Terriglobales bacterium | reverse complement strand
TCAGTAGTGAGATGCTGTACGACTTGCATTTGCCTCGGAGCTGCGCCTCGATTTCCCACCCTAGTAAGAACAGCCAGAGGGGCACGTCAGGGTCGTTATCCGATGTCGACTACTGAACCGGCTTCAGGTAATTCTGCACTGCCAGTTCGCCGATTTTCCTGCCCATCTCTTGACCCACGATTGTCGAATTGCGGTAGTGGATTCCTCCGTACATGCGGGCGGCGGAGACCTCGTCCATCCACTCCTTGATGCTGTTCCATTTGCGCACGACGCCGGGCGCGGTTGCGCTGGTCATGGTGAGAGTAGGCACGGCGCCGCGGCCAAATTCGGATTCCAGCACGGTGCCGGCAGCGGCCGAGGTGATGCAGTGAGCGCAGGGATATTCCGGATGAAGAGGGGTGTCGATCAGTGGCTCCCAGTCAGCTACACGGCTCATACCCGGGTTGCCACCTAGGTCGCCATTGCGAATGGCAGTAACTGGGCGCCAGAAATTGTAGGTGTATTTGGCGTCGAACACGGCAATGTAGGCGTCCGCGGCAGCAGTTTCTACGAACGCAAAGAGCCGCGCGTTATCGATCAAGCTGCGCGTGGGGATGTCCGCCAACTGGCGAACGATTGGGTCCCAGCTGGAGGGTCCGGTGATGACCCAGAAGCGAGCGATATCGGATTGTTCCGGCGTGCGGAGCGTGCTGGTCTTTCCGCCGATGTCTTTGATCTCATTGCAATCGCGAGCCCACTGTGAGCTCGTGAGTTGTGGCGGTGGCCCCGGACGGAATTGCGAAGTACGCTGCATTAGCCAGGGAGTTACGCTGCCCCACTGCGATCCGATCGGCAGCGTAGTGGCGATATACACGCCCGCGGTAGTCACGGGACGATAGGTGTTCGGCGCATTCGATCCATCGGAAGCGCGCAGTGAGATGATTTGTGAAGCCACTTTTTCTCCCACCGCCACGCCGGCGGTCTTTCCTTCGCCCGCGGGAATTTTCGCCAGCGAGACCGTGTAGGCGGAATCGAGAGAGGTTTTCTGTTCAGGAAACAGCGCTACTAGCGTGGCATGCGCTGCAGCTGCTGCGGCAGCCTCGGAAGACGCACCTGCGGGGACATCCAGCTTTACCTTGTATGGTGTATAGCGTCCCTGAATCGAGTTGACCGCGTCGAACATTGCGGTGTGGACTAGAGCGAGCGTGCGGGCGCCGACGAAAGGCAATTGTTTGGCGGTGATGGTGCTGGCTACAGCCTTTTCGTTCCATTCCGTGATCACATCGGAGAGGGCGGTGCAAGGAACCGCCAGAATCACCATGACTGCTAAGCACCGCTGAAGACGGCCGCTGGTCATACTACCTCCTTTTCCTAAGTTGAAGATCCCAGGAAAGAACTTTGCGCTTAGCTTGGCCAACGGAACGCGGCAGAGCCTTCCGTCACGTGTGACAAAGTCGGGCGCCAAAATAACTGGGGAGCAATTTACGGAAATGAAGGACCGATCTTGCAGCCCACCGCCTGCAAGATGCCAGTGGGGTCAATAGGCGGATTTTGCGCCGAGCCGTCTATTGAGTCAAGAAGAGAATAGCTGGCCCGCTCGCCAGGATCAGCGCTGGAAATAATCATGGCAGCCTGAGGGAAAACCTGAGCGTGTGACGGAGATCACAGATCAGGGTGGGCCCTAGCCCAAGAATAGGAAAGCTTAGATGTGGGGTCTTTCGGCTTGGGTCTAACAATGGAAAAAGCGCAGCTGGTGGCTGTGGAGAGGATTCGAGGCAGTATCATCAAGGCGAAGTGCTCGATCTGCGGTGTAGGGTTTGCGCAGCGTTATTTTGTTGACCCGGAAGAAGCCGAGCGCCAGATGCAGAAATACTTTTCCAGGCATGTGGCGGAGAGACATGCGGGGGACACAGCCGATAAGTAGCATCAGCAGCCGGTACGCAGGATTCAGCAGTCAGCATGCAGACAACCACGGTCGATTGCCAGTTTGCTAATTCCTGGCCACTAGTCTCTGGCTGCTCGATGATTGACGCTGGTGGGGAGCTACCGTACTCTGTAGGGTGGCCATGAACATTGCAGAAGCGACCCGCCTGCGCGTCGCTGAGAGTGTGACTGAGCTCGTGGGAGAGACTCCGATGCTGCGCCTGCGGCGGCTCGCTCCGCGACGCGCGGCTGACATTTTTGCAAAGCTCGAATATTTGAATCCCGGGTGCAGTATCAAAGACCGGGCTGCAGTTGGCATGATTCGCAACGCCGAGACCAGCGGCAGCTTGCGCCCGGGATCGACCATCATCGAGGCTACGGCGGGGAACACCGGCATCGGGCTAGCACTGATCGGGGTGAATCGCGGTTATCGGGTGATTCTGTGTGTGCCGCAAAAGTTTTCCAAAGAGAAAGTGCTGCTGATGCAAGCGCTGGGGGCGGAGGTAATTCGCACCCCAGACGATGAAGGCATGCAGGGCGCGATTAAACGGGCACGTGATCTGGCTAACAAGATCCCAAATTCATTTCTGCCATTGCAGTTTGAAAATCCTTCCAATCCCGATTACCACTACGAAACTACGGGGCGAGAAATTTTCGAGCAGATGCAAGGTCGGATCGACGCGGTGGTGCTGGGCGTTGGCACGGGAGGAACCTTTACTGGAGTAGTTCGGTACGTCAAGGAACGGCTGCCAGAGGCTCTTGGCGTCGCAGTTGAGACGCAGGGTTCGATACTAGCGGGGGGACAGCCGGGAGATCACAAGATTGAAGGCATCGGGGTCAGCTTCATTCCCAAGACCTACGATGGCAGCTTGGCCGATGAAATCATCATGGTGAAGGATCCCGACGGCTTCGAGATGGTGCGGCAACTGGCCCGCAAAGAAGGCGTACTCGCGGGATCGAGCGGCGGCGCCAACGTGTTTGCCGCCATGCAGGTGGCGCAGCGGCTGGGGGAGGGGAAGCGGGTAGTAACGGTGATTCCGGATTCGGCGGAACGATATCTTTCCAAGAATATCTTCGAGACGTACTGAAGAATTTAACCACGAACGGTCACGAAGACAGGACGCGGGCGCGCAGCGATCGCGCCCTTTTTTGTGGGTAAAAGAAAATGGCAAAAGAGCACAACAAAGAGATTGGTTTTGCCACTGCGGCTATCCATATCGGTTCGGAACCTGATGCGATGACGGGTGCGGTCAGCCCGCCGATCTACGCCACGTCCACCTATGTTCAGGAAGAACTGGGGAAGCCGAAGCTGGGATACGAATATGCCCGGGTGACCAACCCTACACGAGATCGGCTACAGGACTGCCTGGCGGCGTTGGAGGGTGGCACTGCGGCACGTGTTTTCTCCAGCGGGATGGCAGCGGTGAATGCCATCTGCACCATGATGAAGAAGGGCGAGCATCTGGTGTGCTCGCATAACGTGTACGGCGGTGTGCCGCGGCTGTTCAACCAGATCCTTACGAATTACGGCCTGGAGTTCACCTATGTGGATACGTCCCAGGTTTCACAAGTCGAGGGCGCGATCCGCAAGAACACGAAATATGTATACGTAGAGACGCCAACGAACCCGCTGATGTCGATCAGCGACCTGGCGGCGATCGCGAAAATAACACGGCGTAAAGGGGTGGATCTGGTTGTAGATAACACCTTCATGTCGCCTTATTTTCAGCGGCCTATCGAGCACGGAGCCGATATGGTATTGCACTCGACTACGAAGTTTCTCAACGGACACAGCGACGGACTTGGGGGAGTGGTGATCTGCACGACGAAGGAACAAGCAGAAGCGCTGGCCTTCATACAGAAATCTGCGGGCGCGATTCTTTCCCCGTTTGAATGCTGGTTAGTGCTGCGCGGCGTGAAGACGCTGGCCGTGCGCATGCAGAAGCACAATGAAAATGGTGAGCGGGTGGCGGAATTTCTCGCCGACCACCAAAAGGTGAAACAAGTCTTCTATCCTGGTTTGCCGAATCATCCGCAGCATGAGTTGGCTAAGCGTCAGATGTCAGGTTTTGGAGCGCTGATCACGTTCGAAAGCGGATCGCTGGGAAATGCCAAGAAGCTGTTGAGGCGTGTGGGGCCAGTGTGCTCGCTGGGAGAGTCTTTGGGCGGAGTGGAGACGTTGATTTCCCATCCCGCGACCATGACTCATGCGGCGCTGGGCGAAAAGGGCCGCAAGGCCATCGGGCTAACCGATGGCATGGTGCGGATTTCGGTGGGAATCGAGGATGTGGAGGACATTATCCAGGATCTCAACCAGGCACTTGCGGGCATTTGAAAACCTTTCACGACGAGGGACACGAAGGTCACGAATTGGAGCCGAGAACCACAAACCTGACTGCGAGACACTTAGGAGCCCCGCGGGCAAACTGCCTCTTTAGGCAGAAGCAGCGATCCAGGGCATGGTGAATTCAATCGAGTGGAATGCGGAGATCTATCATCGGATTTCGAACCCACAGTTCGAATGGGGCCTGAAAGTACTTGCCCGGTGCGAGTTGCGCGGCGACGAACACGTGATGGATGCCGGCTGCGGCACCGGTCGCCTGACGGCGGCGCTGTTAGAACGCTTGCCGCAGGGCCGGGTCACCGCCGTCGATCTTTCGTCAAACATGCTGGAAAGCGCACGTCAGTCTTTGCAGCCGAGTTTTGGCAAGCGAGTGCGATTTGCACAGGCTGACCTAGGACGCCTCGCGTTTGACGAAGAGTTCGATGGCATCTTCAGCACCGCTGCATTCCACTGGGTCAAGGATCATGCGGCGCTCTTCCGTGGATTGTTTCGAGCACTGGATCCTGGCGGCTGGCTGGAAGCGCAATGCGGTGGCGGTCCGAATCTGGCGCGGATTCGAGTTATGGCCAACCGGTTCATGGATTCCTCGGAAATACGGCCATTCTTCGCGAACTGGGAGGAGCCTTGGGAGTACGCCGACGCCGAGACGACGAAACGCCGGATGGAGGAGGCCGGGTTTGCGAAGGTCGAGACCTGGCTGGAACCGGCTCCGCTCGAACTGGCTTCAGAGGATGCCTATCGCGAATATCTGGCCTCGATAGTATTCCATCGTCACCTTGCCCCACTTCCGCAGCACTACAAGGGCAAATTTCTGGATGCGATAGTTGGGGAAGGCCATCGCCAGCTCGACTACTGGCGATTGAATCTGCGTGGGAAAAAACCGGCGTAGACAGCCCTGTTTCTCACTCGTCCTCGACCGGACCTATAGGGTCGCCGACGAGGTTGTAATAGACCTCCTTCTCTTTTTCTTTAGCCTTTTTTGGTTTCGTCGGCGGCGACACAGGTGCGGAATGGGCCGGAGGAGTCGCTGACAATGTGTCGGACTCTTGTGGGGACACTGCAGCTGGCTCTTCCCCGCGCATCTCCGATGGAACTTGTACGGGCTTATCCACGGGTTGGAGACGAGCGGGGACGGGCTTTTCAACTGGCTCTGATGTGCGAACCTGCATCTCCGCTGTCGTCGGCGAAGGGGCCGCAGGTGGCTGCTCTACTTGTCTTGGAGGGGATACTGGCTCTTCGGCGACCGTCTGAGCTGTTGAGGCAATTGGCGGCTCTACGGTTTTTGGTGGCGCAGAAGACAACTGCGGTGAGACGTCAGGCTTAACCGACGGCTGGGGTTCAGCGGAGGTTTCGGCGGCCTTTGGCGGAGCTATGATGGAAAGGGGCTGCGAAGCTGACCGCGAAACCGCCTTGGCGACTCTCACCTGTTTAACTACCTTCACCGTTCTTGCAGGTTTTGCCGGCGCTGGCGTTGGCCTCGGCCCGGTCCATCGGCGGATGAGCAGGAAAGCCAAGCCCGCTACTACCAGTTCGAAAAGCGAGCTGACAATTGCGGGGAAGCCAGGATCCGCTTTGCCAAGGAACTGCGTAACTTGAGGATCCGGTCCCGCGATCCCCGATAGGAACGGCAGCAGCAGGCCATTCGTAAGCGCAGACAGGCAGGCCCAAATAGCGTGGGCGAGTACCACAGCCGCCACGAGCAGCGCGATCCACTTGCCGGGAACAGGCGGCCAGGATTCAGAGGTGGAGTTCCTGGAAATTTCGTCCATGATTATGTGATGCAAAATTGTAAGACAAAATTCGGGTGGGCGCTGGCTGAGAGGCGAAAACCTTTCATCACAAAGGACGCCTAGGGAAACCTAGAGACGGCACCTGTAGTGGCGGACTTTCGGCTAGTAGGAACTAACTCAGCACGGACTCGCTGATCCAATCCAAATACGCCTGGCTGCCAGCTTCGATGGGGAGCTGGATGCACTCCGGCAGTTCGTAGGAGTGAAGCTGGCGAATCGTGTCGTGGACGCGATCGAAGAGATCGGAGCTGGTCTTAACAAGCAGCAGGAATTCGGTCGCGTTCTCCACCTCCCCCTTCCAACGATAGATGGAGCGGATCGGCCCAACGATATTGACGCAAGCAGCCAGCTTCCGCTCGACAAGCGCCTGGGCGATCGTGATTGCTTCGGACTCAGTTTCTGCAGTAGACAGTACGACCCTTTTATCAGTCATTGTTTACAATTGTTGCGCTTTTCGCGATCCCCTGAAAGCCTTTCTGCGACATCCACTCTACTGACGTGCGAGCTGATTGCCGGCCGCAAGGAGAGCCTGGTAGCAGCTGCAGGAAATATTTGCCAAAGTTGGTTCCTTTTATCCCTTGCGAGAGAACTTCCGCTTGACCCCTGAAGTAAAAGAGAAGTTCACTACCAAGTTGCGATCGGAGAATTGTAAAGCCAGCCGTCCTCACTCCAGATGAGGCTGAGAGTTTGTAGCGAACAGCGAGAGTCTTTAAGTCGATCGTAATCAAAACGGGCCGGGAGCGAATGCCGGAAGAATTGCAGGAGTTGATAAGAAGGTGGGAGCACTGGCAGAGGGTCCGGACTCTTGCCGAAGGTTTCTATCGGCGGCGCCGGCAGGTGGCCACTGCTGGGGTTGGCGCGCTGGCAGTGTGGATGGCGTTTCACGTGATCTGGGGCGCCAATGGCATGGTGATCTACGAGAACAAGAAAGCGGAATACCGCCAGTTGCAAGACGAAGTGAACTCTATGCAGAAGGAAAACCAGGCGCTGACACGACAGGTTGACAAGCTGAAACACGACCCGCAGGCGATCGAGCGGGAAGCTCGCGAGCAATTGCGCTACGCCAAGCCGGGCGAGGTGATCTTCCTGCTGCCCACACCGACTCCCAGTCAGAAGCCACCGGTGAATGCGGCGAAGAAGTAAGAACCCGCCCAACCCTGCCTACCCCTTTCAGTGGCAAAACAAACAGTGGAATTGGCGGGAGACAGAGCGGAGTTGAAACGGGCAGCCTCGGAATTTGCGCCTCGTCCCAGAACTGAGGATTCCTGTTGCCTTTCGATGCTGCGGAAGATAAGAATCGTGATGTGGGGAAAACAGTCAAACTTCTTAGGAGATGGAATATGAAGAGATTGGTGGGGTTTTTAGCTGCGGCTTGCCTGATTGCGGCCCTAAGCACGGCTTCCTTTGCCGGAGACGCTTCAATGACAGGCTGGGTAAGTGACGCAAAGTGCGCCGCCCACGCTGGTCCAGGCAAAGAAGCGTGCGCCAAGAAGTGCATCGAGGCGGGCGAGAAAATGGTATTCGTGACCGATCAGGATCGGAAGATTCTGAGCGTGGATAATCCCGACGCTTTGAAAGATCACATCGGCCATCACGTGAACGTAAAAGGGAGCGTTAAGGGAGAGGCGCTGCACGTAGACAGCGTAACGATGCTGGGAAGCTAGATGCTGGAGTACAGGAAGCCTAACTCATGAGGCTTGCGACCAAGGGCAAGCCGTCGACGACATTGTGCACCAGGATGCACGGCCAGACGCTTCCTGTGCGTTCCCGACCCGCGGCGCCAGCGCGCAGATCAGGTCCAAGTAGATTAGGGTGAAAAACAGAAGCAGACGCTTGTCGAGGCGCTGGTGATTCCATCGAAGCGCGACAATGAGCACGGGAAGCAGCAAGCCGATCCAGAGCGAGCCCGTCGCGACCGCCTGCAGCAGGAAAGATCGTTTCATTTTGTGGGTCCCTCGCGAGAAATACGCAAGGCTTAGGGAAGAGGTTCCTTGGGTCTCTGGCGGTCTGATATTTGCGGGAGACCAGGATTATGAACGGAAGGGAAAACAAGGGACTCCTGTTAGAGGGGAGTGACATCTAGAGGAAGGTCCGAAAACGATTCCGCACAGTATCGAAAATATTTTCGGTTTCCCGCGCCAATCCTGTGATCTCGTAGCGTTGCGCCCGCAGTCGCCCGATCCGGCCCATGTTTGCGGCGATTTGTTTATCCTGAAGGATCTTCAACGTGGCCTCAGCAAACCCCTCTGGCGTTATCGGGTACACCAGGGCCGCAGCGCCATCGCGGCCAACACATTCAGGAATCCCGTCCACATCCGACGCCACGATGGGTATGCGGCTGGCCATGGCTTCGATCAGGACGCTGACGAACGCGCCTCGCCGACTCGGATGGACAAAGCAATCGAGCGCGCTGAGCAGCCTTGGAACATCCTCGCGATACCCTGTAAACACGACCCTGTCCGACAGCCCCAAATTGGACACCAACTGTTGCAGATTCCGCAGGTATTCCGCGCCATGATCGTCGAAGGGTCCTCCAACCAGGAGGAATCTTGCTTCTGGCAGCGCCTTTGCCACAAATGCCGCCATCTGCAGGAAAATCTCCTGTCCCTTCATGGGAGTGATTCGAGCCACCATCCCCACTATCTTTTCGCCCTGGTCCCAGCCTAATTCGCGGCGCACCTGCAGGCGGTCTCCGTCCCGATAAGGCGAAAGCTCGCGGCCATCGGGTACGAGCCACAGCCTGCCAGCGACGTCGGCCGGCGTAAGTTTGCCGACGCTAAACAGGGCATCTGAGACCGCTTTGGAGATCACAATGATTCCGTCAGACTTGCGAAGAGAGCTGTCCACGGGTTCTGTCACCATGTTGCGGACGTGCACGATAAGAGGAACGCAGGTGATCGCACAAGCTGCCACTACGAGCGAAGCCTCAAAATGGAGATTGAGATGCACCAACCGGATATTGTTTTTCCAGATTATCCAGGCTAGTCGGAAGATCCTGATCATCCTCCTCAGCATCCAGCCACTCCCCGATCGAACTGTGACATTGAGCCGATGTACCGGATAGTTTCTACGACTTAATTCCGTGAGGAATCGACCGCGGCCGGGAACAACGAAGTGTGGCCGCCATTCCGGTCCGAGGCGCTCGACGACGGGGAGCAACGAACGTCCGCCACCGTAGAAGTCGGCCCCGCTGCTAACAAACAGAATGTTCCTGGAAGGCTGCATGTGGATATGAGCTGGATGGTTTTCTTTCAACGCCAACCTGCAGGTACAGGAAGGGGGTGTTTTCGGCTTCGAGGTAGAGGGGGCAAAACGCGGGGTTGTCGATCACCTCTGCAGCGGGGCGTACATTGATCCCGGATGGCTCGAGAACTCCTACGCCATGCCAAGGTAGCAGGCTATTACCGCGGCGCACCATCCACAGAGCCAGTCGTTGAGGACGTACTTTGGTTGTCGCATGAATGCTGTTGGGGAAGCAGGAGGGGCGCGGATCAAACATGTGAAGCAACGTATCCCGCATGTGATAGGCCAGCATGGCTCGATGTACCCGCCGTTCCAACAAGTGGTGGGTGGGTGCCAGCCTTCCGGTATGAGCCTGTGACATGATTTCGCGCATCAGGCCAGCAGGCCAGCTACGCAGGTTCAGCATACCTATTGTCTTTGCGAAGCAGTCGTTCCATTCCGGGGTGCATTGCTGATCTCGCCACCATCCGCGTGTCACGCGCCACGCTATTTGCTTGGCACATTCCAGGTCATAGTGGTTCTGCTCGAGCAAGTCGAGGAGATCATGAGTGCGGATGAAGGTATTGGCTCCCAAGACGTGTATCAACCTGGATAGATAAGATTCGTATTGGCGAACTTCGCGCAGGGGCACACCAAAAACATCGGCTATATAAGAGCCGTCATGGATGAGATGGATCTCCAGTCCGGGTTCGTAAATGGCTGTGATCTCATCACGCAGTTGACGCAGTTTCAAGAGCGCGGCAAGTTCGGCGGAATCTGGCAATTGGCGAACTCCCACCTTGACAGGGTTTCCAACTTTGAAGGGGAAGGCCATCAAGGTAAGCCTCACCGGATGCGAGAGCGAAACCGATGCTTGTATCGCGGCACGCATGCTGACTTGACAGAGGTCGAAGCGCATCCGTTCGAGACTGCCCTTTCGATACGCGCTGGAGGTCAGAATCTGAAGGATGGAATGCACGGTATCGGGGCCAGAATGGGTAACCGGGCGCCGGGACCGGTGCTGAAGGAGCCAATCCAGTACGTCAGCGAATGATGCCCGCCGAGCTTCCCAGCATTTTGTCGGCGGGGCCGACAGGGGCAAGTTCGTAATTGTTTTGAGTGCAATCTCAGGCATTCTTGGGCTCGTTAAACTGAAAGCTCAGATTTCTACTCAAAATGGGGGACGAGAGTGTTCGATCGTAGTGCCGATAACGATCAGCTTGGATAATTCGCTTTGCCTGATTTGAGCAATTAAGCTTCCCCGAGAATACGATCGTAAGCTATTGATTCTTACCCAGGATTAATGGCAATCCCGGGCCAGAGTGCGCAACGATTTGCACTTAATGTGCTAAGTTCTGCCTCGAACCTGTTGCGGTTGCGATGCATGTGACAAAGAGAAAAGCCGCCCTGAAGGGCGGCTTGATAGTTTGGAGTCCGAATGTTAGCGAGAGAGTTTGCGACGGATGACGCCAGCAACACCGAGCAAGCCGGTTCCGAACAGCATCATGCTGCCGGGCTCGGGAACGGGGACACCGGGCGTGCCTGGAACATTGTCTCCAGCTGTAGTGCCAAAAGAGAACTGTACGTTGCTGATAGTGGTGTCTACGTTGATCCCCGCGATCGACAATACAAAATGACCGGTACCCTGAACGAATGGGTTGTGGGGGTCCCCCGGTGGGTCGTGCGCTATCGAACTGTTCGCGTTGGGGTAGGAGGTATCGCCCACCACTCCACCGAGGATCGTGTGAGCCGGCGTGAATGCTGCGCCCGCCAGGCCATTCAGGTGGTAAGTACCGCCTGAATTTGTAATAGCCCAGCCAACCGGGTCGGTGCCCGTGACGGTGATCGGGGACGCTGTGCCGTTACCGGCCACGTTAACGAATGTTGCGGACGAGGATGAGACGAACCCCGAACTGGTTGTGTTATTCAGAGTGAAGAACAGATCACTGAGATTCTGGCCGACATTTTTCATTTGAGCGGCGGTTAGCCCGTTTGACAGATCAATGGTCAGCGTCCCAGAACCTGTGTTAAAGATTACTGAGGCGTTGACGGGATCACCACCGCCGTTCGTCGCCCCAGATGCGGTTGAGAAAGTAAATGTGTTTGCTACTGCACTCAAAGAGAAGGAGCAAACAACAAGTAACGCCAGCAAAAGGATCCCAAGTTTGTTACGGTTCATTGAGACTCCGCATTTGGTCAGGAGGGTCGCTGATGCGATGCCGCCGGCAGACGTGCCCTCTTTTGTTGATTTCCCCTACTGCGTCTAAACATTGAGCAATTACCATTCCCCGCTTCAAAACTCCGCAAGCCATTGATTCTTATCGAGTCTTGCTGTTTTTTCCCACAAGGGGAATGTGCAGCAAATTGCACTCTTCAGTCCTCAGGTTTTCCCTCAAATTAGGCTAATTACCTAAAGTAATTACTATAGTTCTGCTCGGCCCATGGAGATTTCGAATTCCGACTTCCAAGCCAATACGCCCCTGCTTCCGCGTGGGTGACTACCAGCCGGGAATCGTCCCGAACACCTGCAAAGATTTATTGAAAAACGGCGATGAACGCAATACAGCGATTTGGGTAATTGCTCAAAAGAAACCTGAAGGTCTGCGATTTTCCAGCGTTAAGAACAGCGATTTGCCTGCTCGGGGGGCGCTTCTGGGTTCGTCAATCCAGGCTGCTGTCCGGAATTGGGTGCGTGGGCCGCTATTCAATTACCTGCCCATTGGCATCTGCATCGAATCCGCGGCGAGCAGGGTCGACGTTAACGAGCACTTCGCGGAGGAAGATCGCAGTCTTCCAGACTCTTTCGTTCGTGAGCGAACCGGCATATACTCCGCGGGGCGTGGGGGTCTGTGCGGGTCCTGGCCGTCCGTCCTGCAAATTTGGGGGAAATACATGAAAGAGATCTATGAGCTGGTGAAGGACCGTGACACGTTTTTTGTGGAATCGAACATCAGCGTGTTGGAAGCCGCCCGCTACATGACGGAGAAAAATGTGGGGGCGGTAGCGGTAGTGCGAGTGCAGGAGCTAGTGGGGATTTTTTCCGAGCGCGATCTGATGAAGCGAGTGGTAAGCGAAGGTCTGGATCCGCGAAAGACGCGGGTGGAAGACGTCATGACCAAGGACCCATTCGTAGTGTCGCCGCACGAGACGCTGGACAAATGCATGCGGCTGATGAAGGAACACAATTTCCGGCATCTGCCGGTTTGTGATGGCAGGAAATTAAAAGGACTGATTTCCCTGCGGGACCTTCTGCTCCACGACCTCGTGGAAAAAGAGGGAGAAGTGCACATGATGCGGGCGTATATTAGCCAGGGATAGGTCCAGCGGTTGCAGTTCAGCGATTCCCCAACGGGCGGCTTCTGCTGCACGTGTCAGAGCAGGAGTTGGCCAGCTGCAGTGTCAGTTACTGCTAGTTTACGGGTAGTTCGAAAGTCAAGGTCCCCAGAAAGTTCAGCTCTGACGGTGGCTCAGCTGGTTTTTGTGCAGCCGGCTGGTTACTTTTGTCTAACAGCCCTCGTGTGATCGCTTGCGAGTAACGAATGCTAGAATCGGCATACTGGTTACTTAAAAAGTGCACGTGCGCAAGACTGCAGCGACTGTTTGGGTGAATGGAGACCGGCTTGCTAGTCGTGGCGTACATCTGATGGAAAAAGTGGCATCAACCCGAACCTCCTCCGTCTGCGTGTTCTCCGCTCATCCGCTGGTACTGCAGCAGTTTCAGAAGTTGCTGGGAGCCTTGTCTGTGAGCATTCGGGGAGAGCTCTATGATGCGCCGCTGGTGTCGGATTGCACGACGACGGCGGTTCCTGAGGCGCAAATCTACGTGGTTGATTCGAATGCAGTCCGCTCGATAGAGCCACTTATAACGGCCATTTTCGAGCGACGGCCGGAAGCACAGGTGCTGGTGGTGGGGGACGGGTTTAACCAGGAGAGTTATTTTCGCTATTTGCAACTGGGCGCCAAGGGATTACTTTCATATGCCGATGCAGAACTGCAGCTTGCGAGGGCCGTACGATCGGTTGCAGCCGGTGGATACTGGGTTCCGCGGCAGATTCTGGCACGTTTCGTAGATTCGATTCTGAAGGCGCGCAACGGTCCTCAGCTACGAACCAACAGCGTAAGCAACCGCGAAAGGGAAGTGCTTGAGGGATTGCTGGACAACCTCTCCAATAAAGAAATCGCCGTCAAGCTCAACATCTCAGAGCGGACGGTGAAATTCCACGTATCCAATCTGCTGTCGAAATTTGGCGTGCAGCGACGGGCGGATCTGATCCTGCTGTGGTTTCAGAATGCGAATAAACCATTGGCAGCGGAGGAATCCGACAAGTTGCATCGCGTGGTCATGTAGAGCTGCGGAAGACTTGTTCGCCATGTTTTTTTTACCCGCAGCGAGTAGCTTTCGCCCCTAACAGTTTCCACAGCCTGCAATAATTCCCAGAAAACTTGTTCGAAGGTGGCTTGGTCAAGGGATTGCTTAATTGGTCTGCTCCATTCAATTCAATCCCAGAAGCAGCGAGGGAGAGCTATGACCAAGCTCGCGAAGCAGGTCCCAGTTTCGGAAGGATTTTCCACAGATGGCGTGCGCTACCGACTCTTTCAAGTGCGGCTGGAAAGACTCAATCATGACTGCGGACCTGACTGCTTGTGCTGGGGAGAGAAAGACCGTGACCACCACTCCGAAGCGCGTGTCCAGATGGTTTACAAGACGTTGGAACACTGACTGCGTGTAATGGTGCAGAAGGAGTGAATTCAAGTTCACACAAGTGTGCAAGTTTCTGCACTGAAATTTTCCACTCGCACTGTAACCTGAGGCTAATCATTCGCTTACTGTGGAATTGCTCGTGCGCATAGATGTGCACCCTGATCGATCGGGGCCACTATGCGGGGCGTTACCTCGGTTTGGGCAACGCGTCGCGAATTGCTGGTGTTCCGAAGGTTCATGGGTTACTCTGGCCAAGAGGACATGCACCAATGCGCAGCGCATGGCTCGTGCTTCTGTTTGCCGTCGGCTCCCAGGCTCAGGTTTCCAATCCTCCGGTGCAATTATCGAGTGCGGCCCTGGTTTCCGATTCGACCCAACTGGAAAGCAGTTCCCGAGACACGTCCGATACGGGAAGCGGAAGTCTGCTCGCTAGGGGAGCGGTTGCCGATCCCTTGATACGTCCCTCCACGGGCGGGCTGGCGGACGCTGCGCCGGTGGAAATGACAGCCCCATCGCACCAGCTTGTTGAGACGAAGCCGGAAACGGCGTCGTCGCGTAACAAGCGAATCTGGTTTTCCTTGATGGCGGTACAGCATGCAGCCGCAGGTTTCGACGCCTGGTCGACGCGACAAGCGATCCAAAGTGGCGGGCAGGAATTGAATCCTACGTTGAAGCCCTTTGCGCATTCGGCTGCTATTTATCCTGCCCTACAACTCTGGCCAACTGGCATGGACTATCTTGGGCGCAGAATGATGCGCAGCAGTAATCCGCTCTATCGCCGGTTCTGGTGGGTGCCACAGGCGGCCTCCACGGCGACGTTTCTCACCTTTGGGGCACACAATCTGACCTTGAGATAGCGAATTTCTGCCTACGCGCAAGATTGGGCCTTAGGCATAGCCTTGTGAGGTTCCTTCCCTCGGCACCATACGGCATTCAGCGTTTTGCGACTACCCAGGCTCACCTTTATGCTTATGGTATGACTGTGCGACTGGGCCAGCAGGAATTCCTTAATCTGAGCAGTTTGCTTCGGTTTACTTTCATTGCTGGTCTCAGTTAAGGTGAGTTTGATGAAGATAGCGGTAGTGGGTTCGGGATACGTAGGGCTGGTGGCGGCGGCGTGCCTGGCGGAGCTGGGACATGAAGTGTTCTCCATCGACAACGACGAGCAGAAAGTGGCCCAGTTGCGGCGCGGGGAGGTGCCGATTCACGAAGCGCATCTTCCGGAACTGCTGGCGAAATACGCTGGGCGGCGCATCAGCTTCACCAGCGACCTGAGAGCGGCGGTAGCAGCCAGCGACGCGGTGTTCATTGCGGTGGGAACGCCTCCTACGGAAGAGGGAGAGGCGGACCTGTCGTATGTGGAAACGGTGGCGCGGGCGATTGCCGAAGCGGTGAATGGTTACAAGGTGGTGATCGAGAAGAGCACGGTACCGGTGCTGACCAGCCAATGGATTCGCAAGGTGATGCTCTTGGACGGAGCGCCGGCCGACCTGTTCGACGTGGCTTCGAATCCTGAATTCCTGCGGGAAGGTTCGGCGGTCTCGGACTTTCTCTATCCGGATCGCATCGTAGTGGGAGCCGACAGCCAGCGTTGCGCCGGCGTGTTGCGCGAGATCTACGCTCCCCTGACCAGCGGGACGTATTACAAGGAAAATACGCTGGTGCCCAGACCGAGCGGGGCAGTCATTCCTCCGCTACTGATCGTGACCAGCACCAAGAGTGCGGAGATCATCAAGCACGCGTCCAATGCATTTCTGGCGATGAAGATTTCCTTTATCAATGCGGTGGCGAACATCTGCGAAGCGGTGGGGGCCGACATCCGGGAAGTGTGCGAGGGAGTGGGGACGGACGCGCGCATCGGGAGGAAATTTCTCAACCCCGGCATTGGCTATGGCGGGTCATGTTTTCCCAAGGATCTGAAAGCCTTCTCGGCGGTGGCGCGGGAGTGCGGCTACGACTTCCGGCTGTTGGAGGAGGTCATGCAGATTAACGCGGCGCAGAAACAGCGGTTCGTGCGCAAAGTTCGAAATGCGCTGTGGACCTTGAAAGGGAAGCGGCTGGCGGTGCTGGGGCTGGCCTTCAAGGGAGGGACCGACGATATTCGGGAATCGCCGGCGGTAGAGCTGGTGCGGGTGCTATTGAAAGAGGGCTGCCGAGTGCGGGTGTTTGATCCTGCGGCGATGAAGAACGCGCGCGAAGTGTTATCCGGCCCGGAAGTAACCTATTGCAGCTCGCCCTATGAAGCGGCCGCGGGAGCCGATGCCTTGCTGATCCTGACCGACTGGCCCGAGTTTGCCCAGCTGGACTTAGAACGTTTGCGCGCATTGCTGGCGTATCCCATCGTGGTTGATGGCAGAAATTTGTATCAGCCCAGCACCATGGCAGCGGAGGGGTTCCTCTATTACAGCGTCGGAAGGCCCGATGTGCAGCCAGCGGAGGCCAGCGGGAAGAGCCTCCAAAAAAATCGTAGAGAAAAGTGGTCAGCCGCGATCGCCTGAAAAAGCGTTAAGGCATAGACAGCGCCGTTTGCCGCACCGTCACGCGTATGCCTCGTGATCTGCCTGTCGCTGATTTATGGCG
>DASPRM010000106.1 GCA_035624455.1 Terriglobales bacterium | reverse complement strand
GCCGCAAAGAAACACGCCGCAGAAGCCCGCTATTGCCACCATCCCTATGCGCGGATAAATCGTTGACCACTTTTCTCTAATTTCGCGAACGGCAAACAGTGCCAGTCCGAACGCAACGGTCATCCAGCGAAAAAACGCAAGCGAGAACGAGGGTATCTCTCCTGCATTCGCACGTGCGACGATGTTATTCGTGGAAAGCATGAAGGCGACGACGACGAAGCCAATGATTGCGAATACTGCTGACGAGTGCGTCGACGTCCCTGACCCACTCTCGAGCTGCTTCATCGTTCTGCACCGATGGCTGCACCGATAAGCATACTCGCTTCGAAGCAATCCTTGAACCTACGAATGTCCGCTTTGGGTCTTGGCTGTGTGAAAACTCGACGGTGCGCGACGACGATAGAATAGGCATTCGGCATTCGGTCAAAT
This sequence comes from Terriglobales bacterium, assembly GCA_035624455.1. Taxonomy (NCBI): domain Bacteria; kingdom Pseudomonadati; phylum Acidobacteriota; class Terriglobia; order Terriglobales; species Terriglobales bacterium. The sequence goes on along the minus strand of DASPRM010000106.1, from coordinate 1,620 downwards.
CGCCATTAGCTGCGCAAAGATTCTTGGACGAGTCAATTTGAGTTGGTGTGAGAAAAATCATTCTCACCGCTTTTCAATTTTTCGCGTTTTTACACAGGCTAGGGCATTCAGGTCGTTTCGGCGATGTCCGCGTCACGTCCACTTATCCCCTGTGGGTTCAACCGATCAGTGCAACACTGCTTGTAGTCTATCGGCTGGCGTTTCGAAGCCCAAGGTCTTTCGCGGACGTTGATTGAGCCGCAGGGCAATCGCGTTCAGATAACTCTGAGAGATGCGCGAGAAGTCGGTTCCTCTCGGGAAGTACTGACGCAGCAGGCCATTGGTGTTCTCGTTTGATCCACGCTGCCACGGGCTGCGCGGATCACAGAAGTAAACCTGGACGTTGGTGGCAACCGTGAAGCGCTTGTGGGCGTGCATCTCTTTGCCTTGATCCCAGGTCAGGGAGCGTCGCAGCTCCTTAGGCAGCTTGCGGATGTGCTTGGCAAGCGTAGCAACAACAGTCGTCGTGTCCTTGCGGGGAATCCTGACGAGCATCGTGAAGCGGGTATTGCGCTCGACGAGAGTGGCAATGTGCGTGTCGTTCGCTCCGGTAAGAAGGTCTCCTTCCCAATGCCCCGGCACGGCGCGATCCTCAACCTCGGCGGGCCGCTCGCGGAAGGAAACCATATCGAGGATATGCCCCTGCCCACTCTTCGCGTTGTGGCTCTTGGAGCGACGCATCCGCCGCGCAGTACGCAAGTGCGCCGTTAGCGCCTTCTTCAGCACGCCGCGGGTCTGGATGAACAGACTGCGATAGATCGCTTCGTGAGATATCTGCATGTCGTGGTCGGCTGGGAACTCCTGCTTCAGCCAGCCGGAGATCTGCTCCGGCGACCATTGCAGCGCGAGCTTTTGCGCGACACGCCATCGTAGCTTCCGATGCAGCGCCAAGCGACAAGGCTTCGGGCGCAACGCCCGCTCCCAGGCACGCCGATCAGCCCGGTTTGCTCGATAGGCCTGGCTGCCACCGTTGCGCCTGATCTCCCGGCTTACTGTCGATGGTGCCCGTCCGAGGCCCTGGGCGATCTGCCGGATCGACCGGCTTGCTGCAATGCCACGGGAAATCTCTTCGCGTTCCTCAAGCCTTAGTGCTGCCAAGGCCCTCCCGCGCGGCATCGGCGCGATCCCTCCATGGAGTACTACGATCCGCTCAACGCCGGTCTTGTTCCTCCTTTCTAGCGCCCGCGAGATAGCCGCAGCACTTTGCCCTTTCTTCCAGCGCTCCCAGAGTTCAGCCTTCTGTTTGGCCGTGAACCTTATCCGTGACCGCAACCCCATCGCACACCTCCCCATCCCGCAAGATTAGAAGGTGTTGCATCGATCAGTTGAACTCACCCCCCCGAAAGCGGACATTGAACCCGGCACATCTCCGCCTGTCCCGCCTATTTCATTTTATGAGTACACGCCCTAGTTGGTTTGCTGCGGGCCATTCGCAGCCACGCGGCTACTATTTTAAAATACGAGCTATGGAACTATGGGCGGTTGGCTTCAAGTGGCCCGGCCCGTGTTTGCGCACGGCCGGGCTGCGCCTATTAGGCGCTGATTTGCCGCCCTTGGCAATTAAACAAATTTGAAGTGCCC
>DASPRM010000105.1 GCA_035624455.1 Terriglobales bacterium | reverse complement strand
GTAGTTCGGACTCGCGTAGTCGGTGTAGATGGCGCGGAGTTCGGCGGCGGAGCTGGGGTAGAAGTGGCCGGCAAGGTTCACGATCCCGCCCAGGCATTGCGCCGAGACGCTGGTGCCGCCAAATACCAGCCATCCACTCAGGCCGTTGCAGGGCGTGCTGTCGTAGACGGAGACCCCGGATTGCGGGTCGGCGTCGAAGGAGAGGTCAGGAGTGCCGCGGCGGTTGGCGACGATGGTGGAGATGACGCTCTGATAGCCGGGGCGCGACTCGTAGCGGCTCTTGCCTCCGCCGCTGCCGCTCCAGCCAATTTCGCCGATGAAGTTACCGGAAGCATCGCGCTGGATGGTTGTCCCGCCTGCGCTGACCACGTACGGCGAAGCCGAGGGATATATGGTTGTCCCGCCGGTGTCGCCACTGGCGGCGAGGAAGACCACCCTGGTTGGCGCCAGCCCCGCGGGGTAAGGGGCAAAGAAGAGGTCGAAGAGAGTCTCGAAGGAAAACTCGCTGGCTCCCCAGCTCATGGTCACCTCGCCCGACCCGGCGCTGGAAACTATGCTGGCTGCGGTGCTGACGGCGCTGAACAGATCAAACAGATTGGCCGACGCGGCTTCAACCAGAACAATCCGGGCATTGGGCGCCATGGCGTGGGCCCACTCGATATCCAGCGCCATTTCCTGAGACCAGCCGCAATTTACCGGGGGCGCTGTGCCGGTGTCGTACACCTTCTGAAAGCAGGGTCCGCCGCTGCAGGTGTCGGTGGAGAGAGGCAGGCTAAACTGCGCGGAGAAGGTATCGAAATCGGTCTGCGCAGTGGGGTAGTCGTAGGCGTCAACGATGGCGATGATGCCCGAGCCTCCGGTGGACGGAAGGTTGTAGACGGCTCTGATGGAGGCCGGTGTTTCACCGGTGGGCGACCCGGTGTCGGCTTCAGGCCGGAAATGGATCAGGTGATTGGTGTGGGCGCGATTGCCCAGATCCCCGTGACGCTCAAAGCTGGAGTCGGGGATGAGGACGAAGCCATGTCGTGGCGATTCACGTTGTGCGAAAACGAGGGTGACGCTGAGGAACAGGATGGTGACGACGAGAGAGAAACGCAGCAGACTGCTCATGGGGTAGCCTCCTCAGTGAAGATTCGAGAAAGTTCCTTGGCCAGTGTGCGAGTTAGGTTGTGAGAGCGGGGAAACTCCCAGAGATGGGGCCGTGAGCCTATTCAGGAAAAGTCAAATGAGACAAAAGCGACGCGACGTGCAGGAGATTTTGACCCGTTTCGGCGCGATGTCAAGCACAAAACCGGACACTTTGGGAGAACAGGGCGACTGGCCGACAGGCCAGGTCATGTTCGTGTCCGTACTACCAACAATCGCGCGCACAAGGCATCGCGCCAACCTTCGCCAACCTTCGGTGATGCGCGCTCATCTCAGCGCCAGGATTGCGGAGTTGCTTCACGCCTTCCGGCGAGGATCACGGAATTGAAAATTGCCCTCATTGCGGCCCCACACATCGCTGTTCCACCGGCGGATTACGGAGGCACGGAGCTCTTTGTTGCTCATCTCGCGGAAGGTCTCAGCAAGGAAGGCGTGGAAGTCATCGTGTACGCGAATGGGGAATCGACGGTAGGTGTGGAGCGGCGATCGCTGTATCCCAATGGGCAGTGGCCCATCAAGGCGCCGGAGCAGGCCTGGGTGAGAGAGCTGAATCATACGGCGTGGGCTGTGCATGAGGCGGCGCGGGAGTGCGACCTTATTCATGTGCAGTCGGCACAGGCGATCGTGTTTTCAAGATTTTCGAACCGACCGATGGTGCTCACGCTGCATGGTCCGCACGAACCCCGGCTGAGCGAGCTATATGCCTTTCATCCGCGGGTCCATTACGTCTGCATCAGCGATGCGCAGTGCCGGCAGGAGACGGTGCAGGACCGGCGCACCATCTGCCATGGAATTGACGTGACTGATTATCAGTGCGTGGAGCACAAGCAGCGCTACCTGAGCTTTATTGGACGGATTGCACCGCTGAAGGGAACGCATATCGCGATCGAGGTGGCGAAGCGCACGGGAATTCCGCTGAAAATTGCCGGGGACGTGCAGCCGATGTACCGCGAATATTTTGAAAAGAAGATCAAGCCGGAGATCGATGGCAAGCTGGTGGAATATGTCGGGCTGGCCGATCTGAAGGCGAAGAACGAACTGCTGGGGAACTCGATGGCCATGCTGTTTCCGATCCAGTGGAGCGAGCCTTTCGGACTGGTGATGGTGGAAGCGATGGCGTGCGGCACGCCGGTGCTGGCGATGCCCGGCGGCTCGGTTCCCGAAGTGGTGCGCGACGGAGTTTCGGGGTACGTCTGCCGCTCGGTGCGGGAGATGGCAAAGCGGGTGCTCGAACTGAATCTGGATCCGGCGACGGTGCGCCGCTACGTGGAAGAGAATTTTTCGCTGGAGAAGATGGTCAGGAAATATATAGCGGTGTACGAAGAGGCGCTGAGCGAGACGAAAGTGAAGACGATCGCGTAGCGGGTGCCAAAGGATCTGTTGCACGATACCGCGCGTAATAGCCGGCGGCGTTTAGGTCAGCAATGTCTGGCGCGCTTTCCATCCTGACGGTGCCCTAATCGCGAGGCCAACGAGCGCGCTCACGCAATCGCCATCCGGGGCGGTTTCAACGGACTCGCGATGGGAGTCTGATCGAGGAACCGAGAAACCAGGCGGGAGTGACCTCGGAGCCCGAAGCCACTCTCGCTAGAAGATTGACATTAACGAGCTTGTGCTTGCTGTTCTGTCTTAGGCTGAATCCTCTGCGCTTCGTTCAGGTGCTCCTGCAGAGTCGGCAAGGTCTTGGCGGCGAAGTTCTTCACGTCAGGATCCTGGCCTTTGGCGCTTTCCTTCTGAAAATCATCCACATCCTTTTTGTGGTCTTTGACCATGTCGTCCATGTAGGCTTTGTCGAACTTCTCGCCATCCAGCCTGGACAGACGAGCCTTCGTCATTCTGTCGGTAACACCAGGCTTGTCAGGGAGGTCAACGCCTTTCTGGGCCGCGATCTGTTTTAACTCATCATTCGCCTTGGTGTGGTCTTTCACCATGCGTTCGGCGAACTTCTTGACCTCAGGGCTGGAGGCTTTTTGCGAAGCCAGTTGGCCGAGTTCTACCTCGGCGAGTCCGCCTTCGGCAGCATCCTTCAGAAACGACTTGTCAGATGAACTGAGGTTCGACTTATTCTGATCTGACGTGCTCGGATTGCTTGCCGTAGCCGATGACTTGCTCTTATGCGCTGCCGAGGGCTTGTTGTCGGTTTGCTGCGCCCCGGCCAACGAGCTCAGACCTGCCACCAACAAAGTTGCCAGTCCCAGCGAGCAGCTTCTTTTGAAATTTTGCATGACCCTCCTCCCAAGTAGTCTTGTTTCAACCTAGCCGCGGGCTGGAATGACAGCAATCCGGGGTTATCTGCATCATCCAAAGCAGGTTCCTGTAGTGGGGATCGGGTTCGTAAATATTTGGGTTCTCGCGAGTCAATCGCTTAATTGGCGCTTCTTGATGGGGTTGGGCATCCAAAGGTTTGGAGAGGTGCCATGGCCAGAAGAAGAAACCGCAAGCGCGACCAACTGGGGCCAGATGCAGCCGGGCAGTCCGGCGACATTCAACAGATCTCGGACACGCCAGAGGCGGATTCTGAGAGCGTAGAGGAGCTGGTGGAGGAGGGGAACGCCTTCGAGGCCGCTGCCGTCGAGGGTGTAGAAGACGCCGATGGGCTTGAGGTTTCCGAAGTGACGACGCATGAAGTTCCAGAAGACGATGTGCCCGCCGAGTATTTGAACGACGAGGACGAACGCGCCAGCTAGGAATTGCCGCGCTGATACTTATTGACTCTGGACTCCCGCCGTTGCCAGATCTGTTACCTGCGCGGGGATGATTTCGAATGAAGTGGTGAACTCCGCCGTCTTCTGGATCATGGCGCCCACTGAGCAGTATTTCGATTCTGACAGATGTATGGCGCTGGCAACTGCATCCTGATCGACATCAATGCCAGTCACGATGTGGCGGATGCGCACTTTGGTGAAGACCTGGGGAGGATCGGCAGGCTGGTCGGCTTCGACCTGCACTTCGTAAGCCGTGATGTTCTGGCGTTTCTTGCGAAGAATGTTGATGACGTCAAAAGCCGTGCATCCGGCGAGCGCAGCTGCGACTAATTCGATCGGCTTGGGACCGGTGGCGCCCACCGCATCGTCAATAATCAAGTGATGCCCGCTGCCGGTAGTCACGACAAACTGGCGTCCTGTTCCTGCGACCTGGGTTAAGGATACTGAAGCCTGGATCATGGCAAGCCTCCATCGGGCACACGAATAAATGCAACCTCCAGGACATCTATTAGCGCTATTTGTGCTGCGACTTCAGTGATATGTAAACAAGGACTACGGGCAGGCTTTGGTTTGGATTCGCAGCTTGATTTCGCGCTTCAGTTCAGCCGCCGGGAGTCAGCCGCCGGGAGTCAGCCGCCGCGAGATTCGGGGTCCCCGAAGAGCCTGCTTTTGGCTCGTTGGGGTGAGGACGCGAAATCCCGAGCATGTCGAGGGACCCCTGCAGGAAAAAACCAGGCGCTAGATGAGTGGTGCCGGGAGGGGGAGTCGAACCCCCAAGGTACCAAGTACCGGCGGATTTTGAGTCCGCTGCGTCTGCCAGTTCCGCCATCCCGGCTGAGATGGGAAGAAGACTCGGAGAAGGTAGCTTAGTTGACCACACAGACCTTTGCAACTTCGTCCCGGACGCGTTCAGAGAATTCGTTCGTGGGCGTACCCGGCGGACACCAGCGCCAAAAGCAGCTCGGCGATCTGATCGGGCCCGCGGGTTTCCATGGTGATGTCAATGGCCGTGTCGCCCAGATTCACTCCGTAATACGCGCGGTCGTAGGAAGTTTCCACAATGTTTGCCCGGTGCAACGCCAGAATTCCCGTGAGCTTGTGCAGGGCGCCGGGATAATCGGGCAGATGAACCCGCAGGCGAACCAGGCGGCCGTCCTTGACCAGACCGCGTTCAATGATTCGCGCGAGCAGGG
>DASPRM010000104.1 GCA_035624455.1 Terriglobales bacterium | reverse complement strand
CACCGGCCACGTTGGGGTGTTGACGCTTTTCGGGAAGGTGACGGGAACGGTGCTGCCGGAAGGCGTCCACCTGGCGAATCCGCTTACCGTAAACAACGTGTTGTCGATCCGCACGGAAGAGATCAAAGAGACAGCCACAGTTCCGTCGAACGAAGGCCTGATCATGACCATGGACACCTCATTACTCTTTCACTTGAGTGCCGACAAGGCGGCTGATGTCTTCCGCTCGATTGGGCCGAGATATGCAAGCGTAATCGTTGAACCCAATCTCCGCGCAGCAATCCGGGAGGTTACAGCTTCGCACCTGGCGAATGCTCTTTACTCCAGCGAACGGGAGAAGGTGTCGCATGAAATCTACGACCAGCTCCAGCGCGTGCTGGAGTCCCGGGGCGTGGTGGTGGAAAGCATCCTGCTGCGCGACATTCAACTGCCGTCCGCGCTGAAGCAGTCGATCGAAGCCAAGCAGCAGGCGGAGCAGGAATCGCTGGCCATGTCGTTCCGCCTGCAGAAGGAGAAGCAGGAGGCCGACCGCAAGCGGATAGAAGCCGCGGGGATTCGCGACTTCCAGCAGATCGTGGCTCAGGGGATCAGCCCACAGCTCCTCGAATGGAAGGGCATCGAGGCGACGGAAAAGCTGGCCGACAGCCACAATTCGAAAGTCGTGGTCATTGGCGGCGGGAAGAGCGGGCTGCCGCTGATCCTGGGGCAGTAAGAAGCAAGCACTCGGTAGTCGGCACTCAGGGAATCACATTCCGCCCTTCACGGCTCCGATATGATAGAGCCGTGCCCCCGCCATTGCTGGAATTGCGCCATCTGAGAGTGGAGTTTGCGGTCAGGAACGGAGCCCGCTCTGTGCCGCTGATGGCGGTGCGCGATGTCAGCTTTGCCGTCGCGCCGGGCGAGGTGTTGGGCTTGGTAGGGGAGTCGGGGTCGGGTAAATCGGTCACCTCGCTGGCCATCATGCGGCTCCTGCCAACCGTGGCGCGGGTTTCCGGGGAAATCCTTCTGGAAGATCAGAACCTGCTGGCTGCTGACGAAGACCAGGTGCGGCATCTGCGCGGCGCGCGGATGGCAATGATCTTTCAGGAGCCGATGACCGCACTGAATCCAGTGATGCGAGTGGGCGACCAGGTGGCGGAGGCGGTGCTGGCCCATGCCGCTCCCGTTAACGGCCAGCGGCCCCACAAGAGCGATGCCTGGCAGAAAGCGATTGAGGCGCTCAAGACGGTGGCAATCCCAGATACTGAGCGCCGTGCCCGTGACTATCCTCATCAGCTTTCTGGCGGCATGCGGCAGCGGGTAATGATCGCGATGGCCATCGTGAACCGCCCCGAGTTACTGATTGCCGATGAGCCCACTACCGCGCTTGACGTCACCATTCAGGCGCAAATTCTCGAGCTGCTGGCGGAATTGCGCCAGAAGTTCGGCCTGGCAATGCTGTTTATCTCGCATGATCTGGCGGTAGTGTCGCAGGTAGCGCATCGCGTGGCGGTAATGTATGCGGGCTCCATCGTGGAAATGGGGCCGTCACAGGAGATCTTTCGCAGTCCTCTGCATCCCTACACGCGGGGACTGCTGAACTCTGTGCCGACGCTGCACACCGATCGCGCGCAGCCGCTGAGGACGATCGAAGGCTACGTTCCTTCCATACAGAATCTTCCCGCAGGCTGCGCCTTTGAGCCGCGCTGCGATATCAGCGTAGATGAGTGCAGCGTGAATTTTCCGGCGCTTGAGGAAGTGAAGCCGGAACATTGGGTCAGGTGTCCGGTGAGTCTGCCGGGCGGCGCGAATCGGATAATCGGGTAAGTTGCAATCGGGCAGTCGGAGAGCCCGAGCGAACCAAATCTACTGGGCTAGTAGCGCGACCTCAAAATTTCGCTGATTGCACCATAGTCAGTTATCATGGGATTTTGCCGGATACTGTGCGCGTTCTTCTACTCAGCGATATTCACGGAAATCTGGAAGCTTTGGAGGCTTGCCTGGGGGAGGCGTCTGCCTATGACCTGGCGCTCAACCTGGGCGACATTGTCGGGTACGGCGCCAGTCCCAATGAAGTCATCGACCGCTCTCGCCAACTCGGCAAACATTTCGTGCGCGGCAATCACGACAAGGCTTGCGCCGGCCTGATGGACGTGCGCGGTTTCAATCCCATAGCCGCCGCCGCCGTCGTGTGGACGCATCATCAACTCACTCCCGACAATCTGAAATGGCTGAAAGCGCTGCCGCTCGGGCCGCTGTCAGTCGACGGGTTGGAAGGCGTGCAAATGGTTCACGGCTCCCCGCGGGACGAGGATGAGTACATCCTGGTTTCTGAGGATGCAGCTGAATCCACTGCCAACACGCGGGTTCCAGTCACCTTCTTCGGACACACCCATATCCAGGGAGGCTTTCGCCTGGAAGGCAATCACGAAGCCACCATGCGCCCGAACTACCGCTCCCTGCAGTCCAAGGCGAGTTGGGAGCTGAAGCTGGAGAAGTCGGTCAACTATCTGATAAATCCTGGATCGGTAGGTCAGCCGCGAGACGGTGACTGGCGAGCAGGATATGCGATGTTTGATTCTGCAAAGCGAACGGTGACCTTCTACCGCGTTCCCTATGACCTAGAGAAGGCCCAGAAGCGAATCCTTGAAGCCAAACTTCCGGAGCGGCTGGCGGCTCGACTGGCGCAGGGAAGGTAATCAGCAATCAGCATGAGACCCTCAGAAATTGGGGAACCATTGCTTATCGACATCACGGGTGAGCCATCGATTAAGCCTGGATGACATGCGACCGATTTTGATTGTCATTATGTCCGTGACGGACTCTGTTTGAGGGCGCGTTTGCGGGCGCGCTTGTCTGCGACTTGGCGAATCTCCTTGCCCAAGCCCGTGCGGTTCATGATGGCCTGCTGCACGATGGCGATCAGGTTACCGACGGTCCAGTACAGGCAGAGGCCGGCTGATAGATTCCAGCTGATCACCCCCAGCATTACCGGCATCATCAGGTTCATCAGCTTCTGTTGCTGCGGATCCATGCCTCCGGTCGGCGTCATGCGCTGCACCAGGAAAGTGGTAATGATGATTCCGATGGGCAGAACGTGCGTAGGATCGGCGGACGAGAGGTCTTTCAACCACAGCCAGTGCGCGTTTCGCAGCTCGATGGCCACGCCTAGCATGGTGTAGAAAGCGATAAGGAACGGAAACTGAATGAGCATGGGCAGGCAGCCACCCGCCGGATTCACGCCCTGTTCCTTCATCAGGGCGGAGATTTCTTCGTTCATCTGCCGGCGCTTGGGGTCGTCGAAGCGGAGACTCTTGTAGCGATCTTTGATGGCCGTCATTTGCGGCTGAATCTTCTGCATCTTCAACGCCGAACGCATGCTGGCCAACCGCAGAGGAAGCAGCGCCACGTTGATGATCACCGTAAGCACGATGATCGACCAGCCCCAGTTCGCAACCACGCGCTCGTACGTCCAGCGCAGCCAGAGGAACAGCGGGCGGGAGATGATACTGAACGTGCCGAAGTCGACCAGGCCGCGTAGGTCGGGGCCAGGCTGGCCGCCAATCGCCGTAGCGTGAACCGATTCCAGGACGTCGAGGCTCTTAGGGCCCACGAACAGGCGGATGCTGGTGGAACCGGTGAGGCTCCCAACCGCGGCCCCCAGCACCTCTACTGTCTTGTCGATGCGCGGCACGTTCAGCGCATTGCGCAGCGTGACCAGAACGGTGGACATGGGATCGTCGGGGAGGAAGACCGCGGCGAAATACTGATCCTGCGCGCCGGCCCAATAGAACGGCCCCGGAATGGTGTTGCCGGTGCCGATCGCCTTCCCCTTGCGATCGGGAGCGAGGCGCGTGACCTTCTCCCCCGCAAGGTAATCTATGCGGCCGCTGGCGTAAGAAGCAGGAGTCGTAGCATCACCAAATCCGGCCGGCCAGGTGGGAAACGCGCTTACGGTGTGCCCGTTCTGAGTAACCGCAACTTCGACTTTCACCAGATAGGAATCATCGAAGTGAAAGGTCTTGCGGACGGTAGTGTCATTGTCGGCATATTCGAAGCTCACATCCGCCGGAGCTTGCTGCGCTTCCCTGGAATTCGTGAGGTAGAGAACAGAATTCAGTTTGTTGCGCAGACTGGCGTCATAGGTAAACAGCGACAGCGGATAGCCGAATTTTTCTGAAGCCACCCCGTTCACCAGGTTGAGAGGCTTCCCCTGGTCGTTGGTGTACTTTTTCAGCACCCACGACTTCACCTGTGCGCCGCGATTCGTGAACTCGATGCGGTAGAGTCCATTCTCAACCACCGTAGTAGTCTCGCTGGCCGCCTGACGCATAACACCAGCCGGTGTACGCTTGCCAGCAGGAGCTGCTGGGGCCTCCGCTTGCGTGCTGGGTGCTGGCGCAGGTGTCTGCACCTGCTGTTGTGCTTCCTGCGGCGGACGCGCGGGAGGCTTGGGGCCGTACTTGGTCAGGAAAAACTGGTAAAGCAGCAGGCCAAGAAAGGTGATGGCAAAAACCAGCAGGATCCGTTTTTCGGATCCGGGTTCCTGGGAGGGGTTGGAGTATTCGGGCAAATCGTTACCGTTACTTTCTATCAGCAGCGCCGATTCTGGCACGCACTGGTGTTCGAAATTTCTAGATCCGCAGGAGAATAGGACAACAGCTCTCCCGCCAATTGTTGATCCATTTCTTGGGAGCAGATGTGCACTGGCAACTCGCCGCGCTCGTGGGGAATTGCAGGGTTCCTCACCACGGGATCATATCCACCCTGGGAAAAGGGATGGCAGCGCAGCAACCGCCATATAGTTTTCAAGCTGCCTCGAATCGCGCCATAGCGAGTAACGGCTTCCATGGCGTACTCCGAGCAGGTAGGCACAAAGCGGCATGCGGGCGGGAAGAGCGGCGACAGCAGCATCTTGTAGGCATTCAGCCAGCAGAGAATGAAGTCGCGAATCATCATTGCCCTTCTTTCTCCCGCCCGCTTTCGTTTGATGCTGTACGCAATTTCTTTGAATTGCTGCCGGTTCGGTCGGCCGCTGCACGGCGAATCACTTGAAAGGCGCGAATAACTTCCGCTTGGAGCTGTGGGAATGCTACTGTGCCTGCGCTCTTTTTCGGATTAATCACAACGTCCATGGGTACCGATAAATCTCCTAAATGCAGGCGCACAGCCTCGCGCACGCGCCGCCGAATGCGATTGCGTTCAACCGCCCCTCCTAAGACCCGTCCGACGGTAAGGCCCAGGCGCGGCCCGCCTTCAGCTAGCCGATCCCGCTGAGGCAGGTAGAAAAACGTCAGATGCCCCCCAAAATGGCGCTTCCCACCCTTGTAGACGCGCTGAAAATCTGCGTGTTTCAGCAGTTTTTGCCGTCGCGGAAAAGAGAAGCCGCCACTTACTCGTTCTGGAAGGCGCGCCTCATCTGTCATGGACAGATCCTGCTTCTGAAAATTACGGCCAATTCCTTCCTGCGGTTCCGCAACCGCCATGCTGGCGAGGAACGCCCTCGCCGGCAACCGGTCGGGCGAAAAACCTGCGATTTGCATGGCGGATTCAGCCCCGCCCCCGGGGTATTAGCAGAAGAAGCAAAAGCGCCTTCCAACACGCCATTATTCGCGGAATCCGGGCTTCACCGAGACCCGCTTGCGCCCTTTGGCGCGGCGGCGGGACAGCACCGTCTGTCCGCCTTTTGTTTTCATTCGGCTACGAAAACCGTGCGTCTTGGCGCGACGATGACGGTTGGGCTGGAACGTGCGCTTAGGCATGAAAACTGACTGCTCCTATCCAAATAATTTCGCTAAAAACAAACTTAAAGTATATCGGACGGGATGCGAAACGAGCAAACCAGCGGGGCCGGATCACCGCCAATGTGTTATTGGCCCGACGATGACCTCCAGCGTCCCGCTGATTTCGCTGGCATCATCCTGGCCCTTCACAAATGAGGCTGGCTTCTTGTCGTACGGATCAACCAGCCTGATCTCCCGTGCTTCCAACATCCGCTGACCATTGGGATAGAGATACTCGTCGTATGTAATTCCCTCGACCAGGTAGGCGTGACTTTTCCAGAAGAGAAGTAGCGGCCGGTTCAGCTTGATGCTAGCCACGATCATTCCCACGTCGGTGGGAGCGCCCGCGGCGACACGGGAATCAAGGTGAACCTTGTCGCCATCGTCGAGCACATAGTCCCCGTCGATCACGCTGGCGATGTCGCCCAGGTCCATAGGCGTCTCGACGCAGAGCTCGCCCGCATTGGCCTTCTGAATCCAGTAGTTCTGCCGGATATTGACACCTTGCGCCTTTAGGATCGTTTGCACGCCTGCGGCCCAGGCCCAGTTCTCACACTTCTGTGCGGCAGCAAAAAAAGGCGGATCGCTGAGATCGGCGGTCTGGCCGGGATTTTGCTGCAGGCTGCTGCCGGGCTTCTTTTTGGCGAGGCTTGCTGTTGCCAGTGCCAGAATTGAGATCAGCAGAACAAGAACAGCACACCGCGAGAGCATGCGGAAAAGAATAGCGTAGGTTGGGGAGGCAGTGAAATAACCTGCGGTGAAACCCCGGTCCGGTCGCTCCAAAAGCAGGAGCGACAAAGGTAAGGCCCCTTTTCCAGAGACAGCAAACGCAAACTGTTTCGACTGGGGCCGGGGTCGTTGTGCCGGCTCTCGCTCATGATGACAGGCTGGGAGTTATTTCGACAACACCGCCAGAGCTTCGCGAAAAAGTATGTCGAAGGATTCGGGCTTGCCATTGCGGGTGGCGGCGGCGAGAGCTCGCTCTGCGGCAGGACGCTGATAGCCGAGATTGATTAGCGCCGAGAGCGCATCTTCCTCCACCGCGGAAACCGGGCGCACCGCTGGCGCGGCGCCGAAGTCTTCCAATTTGTCGCGCAATTCCAGACACATCCGTTCAGCGGTCTTTCTGCCGATCCCGGGAATGCGCGTCAACTTGGCCACATCCCCGCTCTTGATAGCTCCTACCATCTCAGCGGCCGGCATGCCGCTGAGAATCGTTATCGCCAGCTTCGGTCCAATGCCACTCACGCTTAATAACCGCTCGAAGAGTTGCTTCTCTTCGTGATGCAGAAATCCGTATAGCGCCAGCGCGTCTTCCCGCACGTGAGTGTGAACGTGTAACGAGACCTCGGATGTACCGGCTGGGGGCAGCTCCGAAAAGGTTGGAACAGTGATAGTGACGTCGTAGCCAACGCCGCCGACTTCCACGACGACCTGATTGGGATGCTTGGCGAGGAGCCGCCCGCGCAGATGAGCAATCATAGGAACGCGTACATTCTAGCCGTACTCAACACCCATCAACCATATGGTGTAACCAAGGCGTTAGCACAAGGTAATGACACGAAGGCTCCTCAGCGTCGCGACACGCTCGGCAAAAGTGATCACGTACCCGTCCGGATCTTCAATGTCCCAAATGGTACGGATGTCCTTTCAGGATGGTGAACGCGCGGTAGAGCTGCTCCAGCAGCACGACGCGCGCTAGTTCGTGAGCCAGCGTCATCTTTCCCAACGATAACTGAAGGCTGGCAGCGGCAATCGCCTGATCACTGAATCCATCGGCGGGACCGATGGCGAACATCAGAGTCTGGGTCCCGCGGTTCTGGTGTTGTTCGAGAAATCGCGCCAGATCCTCCGACGAGAATTGCTTGCCGCGAGAGTCAAGCACGACTAGAACCGGCCGTGGATTAGATTTTTCCAGGTACTTGAGCAGTGCGGCCTCGCTCGCGAATTCCTGTGACTCCGCAGGTACGCAACGGGCGATGCGCCGGAGGTATTCGTTGGTGAGCGATTGGATGGCTGCCTCGCGAGTCCGGCCGATCCAGGCGATGCGCAGTTTCAAAACGAGCACTCAATAGTCAGCATTCAGCACTCAGCAGTCAGCCCTCAATAGCCAACCTCGAGTCCCCTCTCCAGGCAATCATAAATGCGTGAAGGAAAAGACCCCAACGCGATGTCGAGGTCCAGCAAGGGGTGAATGGTAGATTCGCAGGGAGCTCTCCGCTCGACCTGAGCGGACTAGGCTCCCCCTCGAAGTTTTGGCTGACTGCTGAATGCTGATCGCTGAGTGTCAGCTTTAAGATTACCCGATTTTCATGCTGCTGCTCATCACCCCTGCCGGTTGGGGTTTGGGCAAGCTCTCCATGGCCGCCATGCCACGATAGATCTGATACAGAGCAAAGCAATGGAAGGCGATGCCTAGGATGTCGCGGCCGATCAGGAACAGCAGGCAGTCAAAAGCATACACAGCCATCCCTATGCCAAACGCCCACTTCTTCGGTTTGCTGGCGAAAATCCCAAAGAACACGAACACGCTGGCCACGACCAGATCGATGATCACCGCCGGCAGATATGCGACGGATCCAACCTTGCGGGCCAACGCATCCACAACCTGGGTGATGCCCAGTCCGAGAATGAAGTGCCACTGACTGCCGCTCAACACGATGACTGTGTTGATCAGCGACAACGCGGCAATCCAGTAAAACCAGCTGGCGCCGGCCTTCACACGGGTCTGCGCCTGTAGCGTCTGTTGGATCGCACTGGTATTGGGTGTAGCGTTGGCCGTGGGGGCAGCCAGATTGGCCGCCTGCGAAGCAAGCGGCGAGAATAGCTTCTGTTCAGTCGTAGCCATGGGAACGTTCCTTCCGAGCGCTGTCGGGGGAGCGCGCCCCTGGTTTTCGATGTCTTCGGAACGGTAGCACAAGGGGCGCAGTCGGCAGCTATTACCAAGGGGAAAGCACGGCCGGAGCGGTAGGAACTATAAGAAAACATTGTATTTGTTCACCACGCGGAGAGAGCAAGAGGGACGGTGGCAAGTCCGCTCGCGTTTAAATGATTTTGGGGCCAGCAGCGGTTACACTCGATCCCAAGCCTGTTTAAGCTGACGAAAGGCAAGACGCCGAGCCATTGGAACCCCTCACTCATTTCCTGACCGGAGCGGTCTTAAGCCGCGCGGGATTCAATCGCAAGACGGCGCTGGCGACATTCACCATGACGATCGGTGCGGAGGCCGCTGACATCGACCTGGTGGTAAACCTCCGCGGACCGATTTACGGTTTCGCGCATCACCGTGGAATTACACACAGCTTCGTCGGAGTTCCGCTGGTGGCACTTGGAGTCGTGGCCGGAACTTGGGTCTGGCACCGATTCCGCCGCCGCTTCTGGCCGCCGAAAGTAAGACCCGGATATCCCACCACCCCACGCTGGGGCTTGCTATACCTTCTGGCCGTGCTGGCAGGACTGAGCCATATCCTTCTGGACTTCACCAACAGCTACGGCGTGCGGCCCTTCGAACCTTTTTCATACAGGTGGTATGCCTGGGACATCGTGTTCATCATCGAACCGCTGCTGTACGTGGTCCTGCTGGGCGGGTTGGTAGTGCCTGCCATTCTGCGCCTGGTTTCGGAGGAGGTGGGCGCGCGCCCTAAGGGCCCTCCCGGGCGAGTGGCCGCGGTGCTGGCGCTCTTCGGCATGCTGCTGGTCTGGGGTGTCCGCGATTACCAGCACCGGAGAGCAGTCACGGCGTTGCAGTCGGGCGTGTATGACGGGGCGGAAGCAAAGCGGGTGGGCGCTTTCCCGTATCCTCTTAATCCGTTTCAGTGGTATGCAGTGGTGGAAACCGAAAACCGCTTCGATCGCATGCTGGTGAACTCGCTCTCAGGACAGGTCGATCCCGAGGAGCGAGCACAGGTTCGTTACAAGCTGGAAGAAACGCCAGTAACTTTGGCTGCCAAGCAATCGTATCTTGGGCGCGTGTATCTGGATTGGTCGCGCTTTCCCGTGGAGGAGGTGCAGAAACGTGAGCCGCCGCAGCCCGGCTATATCGTGCGATTTCAGGATCTGCGCTTCAGGTATCCGAACAGCAGTCGCGGCGTGTTATCCGCTGGCGTGGTGCTTGATCCCGAGTTGAGCGTGACGGAGTACCTGTGGCCAGCTTTTGGCGGCAAGGAAGTAGCGGTGGCGCCGAGATGAAGGACCACTCGGTAATTAGAGTGCGCCGTGTTCTTTGAGCATGCGATACACGAGGGGGATGGGCAAGCCAACGATATTGAAATAACAGCCTTCGATGCGCGGGATCCAGCGCCCAGCGACGCCCTGGATTGCGTAGGCGCCAGCCTTGTCCATGGGTTCACCGTGGCCGACATAATCACGGATTTCCTGCTCGCTGATGGGGGAGACAACCACCCGGCTGGTTTCGCTACGAACGTCCTCGTAGGTGCGGCCGGAATTGGCGCCGATCAGGCAGACGCTGGTCGTGACCTCGTGAGTGCGACCGGAGATGAGGCGCAGCATGCGGACGGCGTCGTCGGGGCTGCCGGGTTTGCCGAGGATGTGGTTATCCACGATGACGATAGTGTCGGCACCGAGAACGAAGTTGCTGGGGTTGGTGGGGAGTTTTTGCCAGACAGCCCGGGCCTTTTCGCGGGCGAGGCGCTCGGAGAATTGCGTTGGAAGTTCCCCGGGAGTGTGGACTTCGGGGACGTCGGCAGGCTGGGAAATGAAGGGGATGGAGGCGGCCTGGAGCAGTTCACGGCGGCGAGGGGACGACGAGGCAAGGATCAGGGGCATGGGAGTATTTCAACATAATCAGTAGTCAGTAGTTGCGCTGAGAAGGAATCTCACAATGAACCGAGGGGTAAACGTCCGTTTCCCTCAGGGGCTAAAGCCCAGGATTTCTGCGGCTCTGGACGGCGCGGCTGAAAGCCGCGCCCTTTCAACACCGATCTATGGGGTCGCTTCTGAGCACTGATGCCGCGTGCTCACAAGAAACTACCCCACCCTAGCCAAAAGACGGCTAGAGCAGGGCACCCGCAGGGTCCTTGTTCTAATGCAGGGGCTCGAGGGGGCGCTGCACCGGCAGTCGGACGCGAAAACATGTATCCCCAGGGCGCGATACAAAGCTGATCGTGCCGTGATGCTTGCGGATGATGCGGTACACGGTATCGAGGCCCAGGCCGGTGCCCTTGCCCACATCTTTTGTAGTGAAGAAGGGCTCGAAAATGTGCGGCTGAATCTCGGCGGGAATTCCGGGGCCGTTGTCGCGAATTTCGACCAACAATGAAGTGTCTTCCTGGGCCACCCGTATTCGCAGTTCGCCCTTGCCGTTCATGGCGTCAGCGGCATTGTCGATGAGGTTGGTCCAGACCTGGTTCAGTTCGCTGCCATAGGAGGGGATGCGAGGAATATCGGAGGCGTAATTGCGGATCACACTGATGCCGTGTTTCAGCTTGTGATTGAGGATGGTGAGCGTGCTTTCCAGGCCGTTGCGAACATCGACGTCTTGCACCGGGGCCTGGTCCATAAAGGAGTATTCCTTAATCGCCTTCACCAGTTCCGAGATGCGGGCAGTAGCGTTCTCGATTTCCCTTGCCAGCCGGGCGAGTTGCATTTTACTAACGATGCGATTGGCAAGATTGTCGGGCGGAATCTCGGGACAGTGAGAGTGAAGCTCGCGCAGTTCCTGGGTTGTAATGCCAGACTCGACCAACTCCGGAGCAAATTTCCAGGGCTCGGATACGCCGCCCTTGGCCAGCCAGTCGCTCATGGCTTCTTCGCGCTCGCTCTGCGCCAGTGGGTCCAGGGGAGGAGCGGGCGGGCGCGAAAGCAGTTCGGATTCGAAGCGGCAGAGGTAGTTGCTTGCTTCCGTAGATAGCGGGACTTCCTGCAAATCGTCACAGGCCTTGTACAGCCGCTGCAGGGTGTCGCCAAGGGTGTTGGCGGCGCGGCGGGCGGCGGCGGCCGGATTGTTGAGCTCGTGGGCGAGTCCGGCGGAGAGCTTTCCCAGGGCTGCGAGACGTTCGCGCTGCTGGTCCGCCTTGGTGACTTCACGGACCCGATCCGCAAGCAGGCTGACCAGACGTCCGCGAAGCACCGGAATGTGATGCAGCATCTCATCAAACAAGGCGGCAGGTATCAGGGCGATTCTGGTGGGGATGATTGCCCTGATGGTGAGAGGAATTATTTTCAGCCGCGAATACGGCAACATGCCGGTAACATCGCCGGCCCGGGCTGAGTAGACGCGGCCATCATCGGCTCCCTGTTCGACGCGCCCTTCGGTTTCGCCTTCGAGATAGATGATCATGGCGTCGGCTGGCGCACCTTCGCGGATCATGATCTCGCCAGGGGCGAATCGGGATTCTTCAGCGTGATCCGCCAGCCATTGCAAATCTTCGTCGGAGAGATCGGAGAAAATAGCTATCCCGCGGAAGTCCTCTTTCAAATTGCCAGCTTGCTTCGGATTTTCTGCTTGCTTCAGATCGTCTAGCGCCACGCTACACCTTGCTCAGGTATTGGTGAACGAACTGAACCGCGATCGAGCCTTGACCGACAGCTGAGGCCACGCGCTTCACGGAGCCCTGGCGAACATCGCCCACAACCAGAACGCCGGGGATGTTAGTTTCCATCAAAAAGGGATCGCGGTCCAAGGTCCAGCCACGCGGACGCTTGCCATCGCGCACCAGCTGCGGGCCCGCGAGGATGAAGCCATGGTCGTCGCGTTCGACCAGATCTCCCAACCAGTCGGTGCGCGGCATCGCGCCGATGAAGATGAACAGCCCACTGGCCGGGACGCGTTCTATAGCCCCCGTCTTGGAACAAAGGATCGAAATCTCTTCCAGCCGCTTCTCGCCGTGGACCTCGACCACGCTGGAATCATAGGACACGTGGATGTTCGGAGTGTCCTTGATCTGGTCGATCAGATATTGCGACATCGTCTGCGCAAGCGAGGTTCCGCGGACGAGCATGACCACCCGGCCGGCATATTTGGAAAATCCCATGGCAGCCTGGCCAGCGGAATTGGCGCCACCAACAATGTATACGGTCTCACCCTTACAGGACATAGCCTCGGTAGTTCCGGCACCGTAATAGAGGCCCGCGCCCTGAAGGCGGTCGGCGCCGGGGACATCCAGTTTGCGCCACTGCAGGCCCATAGCGAGGACCAATGCGTGACAGGAGATCTCCGAACTGTCGGAGAGCTTGAGGATGCGGTAAGGGCCATCGATGCGAAGGCCGATGGCTTCCTGCGGCGAGAGGATCTCGACGCCAAAGCGACGCGCCTGAATTACGGCCCGGCGCGCAAGGTCACTGCCGCTCAGGCCGGTGGGGAACCCGAGGTAATTTTCGATGCGTGAGCTGAGACCCGCCTGGCCGCCCGGTGCTTCGCGTTCGACGATCACGGTTTTGAGGCCTTCCGATGCGCCGTATACAGCGGCGGCAAGACCAGCGGGACCTCCACCTATGATGATGAGATCGTAGAAATCCACTTGCGCGCGAGTGCGCAAACCGATCTTCTGTGCCAGGTCGCCGGTCGTAGGCTGCACAAGGCGGGTTCCGTCCGGCAGAAGCACGACGGGAAGTTCGCTGGCCTGATCTCCAAGCGATTGCAACAGCTGGTGAACCTCGGGATCATTGGCAGCGGTTTCGACGTCCATCCACTGGTAGGGAATCTGATTGCGCGCCAGGAATTCGCGGACGTCATATGAGGTCGGAGACCAGCGGGTGCCCAGAACCCGGATCCCCTGATAGGGTGGCTTGTAGGAGGCTTGCCAGTCCTCCAGCATGTCACCAAGGACCGGATAGAGGTGCTCGCTGGGCGGGTCCCAGGGCTTCAGGAAAAAGTGATGGATCTTGACCTTGTTGATGGCGTTGATGGCGGCGTCGGTGTCGGCGTAGGCGGTGAGCAGGGCGCGCTTGGCGTCGGGGTAAAGCTGCATGGCTTCAGAGAGGAAGCCGACGCCGTCGAGCTCCGGCATACGCTGGTCGGCGAGCATGAGAGCAACGGCTTCGTTGCGCGCTTTGAGCTGGCGCAGGGAATCGAGAGCCGAGCCGGGGGAATTCGCCCGCAGGATGCGGTAACGGTCGGCATATTCCTGGCGCAGATCGCGCTCGATGGCTCGCAGAACATCAGGATCATCGTCAACAGTAAGAATGACTGGCTTGCTGGCCATAATTCGGAACCTCAGATCGCTGGCGCTGGAGTTAGCCGGACAGTACAGGTTTCAGATGAAAGAAATAGCCGGGGGTCGCAAAGGTTTGGGCCGAGGGCAAAGTTTTCCTTCTCTCTGAATTCCTCTGCCTTCACAAAGAAAACACCAGGTCCTTCGACTCGGGCCAGGGGCTTTATGCCCGGCCCTCGCTCAGGATGACATTCGACGAATTCTTCAACAGTGTCGAGGCTTCGCCTCGACCAGAGCAGACGAGGGCGACCGTTCCCACATAGCTCCTTAATTACACCGCCCTTGCCAAAAGGGAGCTAGGATGGGGGCCCCCTCAGGTTCCTTAACGACTACCGCCGGCGCGATTGTGCTCAGCGAAGCGGCGGAAGAAACTGTCCTGCTTCCATTGTGGCCGCCGATCGGAATTGGATACTGTGATCAGCAGCGCAGAGATGACGTCTTCATATTTTCCGGCGGCAGCGAGATCGACGGGCTGATCGAGGTCGTCGGAAGGAGCGTGGTAGCGCTCCGTCAACCAGGCGTGCTCGAGTTTTTCCTCCGGCGAACCCTTTTCAAATCCCACTTTCATGGCGACGGCAGGAATTCCATGGCGAATGAAGTTGTATTGATCGCTGCGGATGAAAGCATTGCGCAGCGGCTCGGGATCTGGCTGCACCCGCAGTCCCTGACTCTGGGCTACTTCGCGGGTTACGTCTCCGAGATCTGATTCCGCCAGGCCATACACCGTGAGCAACTTGAGAGGGAAGATAGGAAGGAACATGTCGATGTTGATATTGGCGATCATCGACTCCGCCGGCGCGGTGGGATGAGCGGCGAAATATTTGGAGCCCAGCAGTCCTTTTTCTTCCGCGGTCAGGAAGAGGAACAGGACTGAACGCTTCATCTTTTCTGACGACCGTTTAAGCGAGGCAGCGGTATCGAGCAGGACGGCGCTGCCGGAAGCGTTATCCATGGCGCCGTTGTAGATGGGGTCGCCATGAATTGGTTCGCCGATGCCGAGATGATCGAGGTGGGCCGAAAGCACCACGTACTCATTTTTCAGCGCAGGATCGGAGCCGGGGAGCTTGGCAACAATGTTGGCGGAATCGACTTCCTTCGTGTTCATGGTGGCATGGGCCTTGATCGTTGCGTTCAAGGCAAAGTGAGGGAGTGGTTTGCGATTCTTGCCGAGAGCCGCGATCTCGTCGAAGCTGTGACCGGTTCCCTCGAAGAGCTTCTGCGCGCGAGCGGGATTGAAGATCACGGCGAGTTTCTCGCCGGCCGCGTCATCCAGCGCAGGATCCGCGAGGCTCATGCTGGGACGAGTGCGGGCCAGGCGTTGCCGCTCCCAGGGAATATCCATAGCGGCGGGATTTTGAATGGTGATGATGCCGATCACGCCGGCCTGCTCGAAGCCCTTCCAGCGTTCGCCGAGAGACTGATAGTGAGAGGCCAGGGCGCTGGGCATCTGCTCGGGTGATCCCACGAGAAGAACGGCGACTTTGCCTTTCAGGTCGAGGCCGGCAAGGTCGTCGTACTGCATTTCCGGCACGCGCAGGCCATAGCCGACAAAGACCAGGGGCGCTTCCACATTGGGCGCCAGTTCGACGCGAGTGCTGAACATGGCATCATCGCCGAGGACCAGCGGCTGGGTTTTGCCGTTGCGTACCAGAGCCAGGCTGGATTGATCTTCCACGATCTGGCGCGAGCGCAGCTTCACCGGCTGATAGAAGCCGTCGTTGCCGGCGGGCTCGAGACCATTCTTCTTGAGCTGATCGATCACGAAGGCGGATGCCTTGCGCAGTCCTTCACTGCCGGTCTCGCGGCCTTCCATATCGTCGCCGGCAAGGACTTTCACGTATCCCCACCAGCTCTTGCCGTCGAATTGCGCAGACGTGGTGGACTGCGAGAGAAGGAAGGTGGAGATCAGAAACAGACAGAGGGCTAGTTTGCGAATCATGGATTTCCTCTTGGAGTTGTCATCCTTGCCGCTGAGCAACCAACGTTATTGCTGCTCGCGCGCTTGCTGCAATGCTGCGATATCCAGCTTTTTCATTTTGAACATGGCTTCCATGATCCGTTTCGATTTCTGGGGATCGGGATCACTGAGCAGTTCGCCGAGTTTGGCGGGCACGATTTGCCACGATAAGCCATATTTGTCTTTGAGCCAGCCGCATGGGCCCTCTTGCCCACCGCGAGAGAGCTTTTCCCAGTATTCATCGACTTCCTGCTGGGTCTTGCAGTCGATTGAGAATGAAATGGCCTCGGTGAATTTGAAGTGGGGGCCACCGTTCAAAGCGATGAACTCCCTGCCGTCGAGCTGAAACACCACGGTCATAACGCTGCCTTTGGGACCGGGACCTGCGTCTCCGTAACGAGTAATGTTGAGGATTTTTGAGTTGGGGAAAATTGAGACATAGAGATTGGCTGCTTCTTCGGCTTGATTATCGAACCAGAGGAATGGGGTGATTTTGGGCATAGGAGAGTTATTTTAGTGCGGGATGGCGTGTCTCGCTCTGTCTCTCCCACCCTCCGCCAAAAGAGGGCGGAAGGGTGGGGCACCGGGGCACCCCCTCTTTATCTTTCTAAGAACGCGGACCGGAGTGTCCGCGCCACACATTCATCTCACCATAGCCGGCACCCACACGCCATTAGGAGCGACGATTTCGACCTTGGGGACTTCCGTGAATATCTTCACGCGTTGCAGGCCGGCTTTGGGTTTTGGCTTGGCGAGAAACGCGAGGATGTACTGGTTCTCGAGATCGGTCTGCATTTCCTTGAGATAAGGTTGAAAGTCGACCGGATTGTCGAGTCCCAAATAGAACGATTCGCCAGCAGTATCTTCAGCGAGTTTCGCCAGGCTGTTCTGGCCACGATTCAGCTCCCAGTAGTTGTGGCCCAGGTGACCGCCGCTGCGGAAGAAAATGGAATAAATTTCGACCCCGGCGCGCTGGGCGAGGTCGCTGGCGGTGTAGAGGTCGGGGCTGAATGGCGCCAAAGGCCCGAAGTCTCCGCGGAAGCGATCGATGCCATCGCTGACCATGAGGATGGCGCGCCGGGCATTCTGACCTGGCCACTGCTTGAGCAGAGACATCAGCGAGAGATACGGGCTGCCGCCGGCTCCGACGTAGCCGAGGGGCAGACGAATGGACTTGGCGGCTGCGGCATGATCGGTAGTCAAGGCTTGGGCGACATTGACCGTGCCGTTTCGCATATATCCCACGGCCACCTGAGTATTTGCCGGCTGCGAGGTGATGAACTCCCGCAGTTCGTCGAGATGGAGGCCCAACGAGGTTTGTGTACCATCGTCGATAAGGATGTAGAGGTCGAGGCCGCTAGCGGCTGAGCCGGCTTTGGCTGAGATCAGGCCGGTGACTTGAAGGCGGTCTTTGCCCTGACGAACCATGACGTCCTGGCGGCTGAGCTCGGGTGGGGTGGGCTCCTTGCTCTCGACCCGAATCACGGTGCGCACGGGCACGGTTTGCGGAGTGCTCTGAGCCAAGAGAGCAACAGCGATTGAAACAATGGCGATCACAATGACGGCTTTCAGCGCAGGTTTCATGACGCTCCTTGTGAAGATTTTAGTGCCATCCACCCGGGTCCTTAGGACAAGTGTATCGGAACAGGAGAGTACGCTCATCTCACGGGGAGTGGTGCGTCCTCGCGTTCAGCCTGGGCATCTGAGCTTGTGAGAGATGATGTTCTATTCTGTGGAACGATGAAATCTTTGAATGCTGCTGCAACAAAACCCGAGGAGGGCGGGGAAGTCGAATTCGGCTGGTCGGCACGAAGGTTGCGGACGATTTTGTTGGCTGGCTTTGGCGGCTTGCTGATTCTGATGGTCGCGGCCGGGTTGGGCGCACTTTACTCATTAGGCGAATTGCACCGGTTGCAGCAGCAGGTGGGGCGGCAGTTCCTGGCGCGCAGCCAGGCGATTTCCACCGTGGTTCTTTCGGTTCATGTCTACAACAATCGAGTTGAGCAATATCTGCTGAGCAGTCAGCCTGCGGAAACAGATCGGGCAGCGACAGATATGGCGAATCGTGTCGCAGAGATACATTCTGCGTTGCATGCTTATCCGCCGGATCGCGAGCCTGAAGAGCAACGCCTGCTCAACGAACTGGAAAAGCAGTTCGGGGAAGAAGACCATGCGCTTGCCTCGTTGGAAACATGGAATCCGCGGTCACAACCCGAGCGCGCACGGCGGTTCATCGTAGAGGAGATCGTTCCCCGCCGGCTGAGCATCTTGCAGATCTCGCAGCAGATCGCCCTGTTGAACCGGGAACGGCTGGACGCGGCCGACCGGGCATTGCTCGCCAGATCGGACCAATTGCAGAAGAAGCTGGGATGGATGCTGGCCCTGGCGCTGGGCGCAGGGCTGTTGCTATCGTTCGCCAGCATTGCATACATCCTGCGCCTCGAGCGGCAAGGACGCGAGCGATACCGCGAACTGGAAGAGAGCCGCCGGAATCTGCGCGAGCTCTCGGCGCGGCTGGTAGATGCACAGGAAGAAGAACGGCGGGCGATATCGCGGGAATTGCACGATGAAGTCGGGCAATCGCTGGGCGCGTTACTGGTGGATGTGGGGCGGCTATCGGCGATGGTGCCGTCGGAGAATGGAGCGATGCAGCAGCAAGTGCAGCGCATTCGATCAGTAGCCGAACAAACGGTAAAGACGGTGCGAGACATTGCCCTGCTGTTGCGTCCGTCGATGCTGGATGATCTTGGGTTAGTTCCCGCTCTGGAGTGGCAGGCGCGCGAAATGTCGCGACGGGGCGAGATGGAGGTGGAGGTCCATTCCGAGGGCGTTTCGGAAAAGCTCCCGGATGAATACAGGATCTGCATCTACCGTCTGGTCCAGGAAGCGCTGAACAATGCATCCCAGCATGCCGGCGCCAAAAATGCGACCGTGAACGTTCGACAAGCGAGAGATCGCATTGTGGTCGAAGTGAACGACAACGGCCGGGGCTTCGAGTCGGATCGGGTTCGGGGTATGGGCCTGGTGGGGATGGAGGAGCGCGTGAAGCGACTGAGGGGAAGCCTTACGATCGATTCGCAGCCGGGAAAGGGAACGTCGATGAAGGCAGACTTGCCGTTAGACCGGGAAGAGGTGCGCGCAGGGTATGAGGAGGATTCGCATCCTGCTGGCCGACGATCATAAGTTGATGCGTAGCGGCCTCAAACTTCTGATCGAGCAGCAGCAGGACATGACGGTGGTCGGCGAAGCTGACGACGGGCGGCAAGCGGTGGCGCTGGCAAAATCGCTCAAGCCGGATGTCGTCGTACTCGACATTGGGATGCCAAATCTCAACGGCATTGAGGCGGCACATCAGATTGCTCAGACGGACCCGGCTCCAGCGTTGGTGATGCTGAGCATGCACTCGGACGAGAGCTACGTGCTGCGGGCGCTGAAGGCGGGTGCGCGAGGCTATCTGCTGAAGGATTCCGCGGAATCGGAACTGATTCGCGCCGTGCACGCGGTTACGGAGGCAAAAAGCTTCTTCAGTCCGGCAGTCAGCAAGGTGCTGCTAGATGATTACATGCGCAAGCTGCAGCGGTCAGGGGTGGAAGACTCCTACGAACTGCTCACTCCACGGGAACGCGAGATTCTGCAACTGGTAGCGGAAGGGAAGTCCAATAAAGATGTAGCCAACCTGCTTAACCTGAGTGTGTACACCGTCGAAACGCATCGCGCGAACATCATGGAGAAGCTGAATCTGCGGGGAGTGCCGGAGCTGATCCTCTACGCGGTGCGGAAGGGGATCATTGCGTGAAGGGGCGCGTCCAGGAGCGTCTACGCCACTTCTCCCCCAGCCACATTACCTAGGCCCAGCCTACCCATTCACCGGGGGACGAAATCCCCACCTTTGGGGACTATCCATTCGCGGGATAGCGCGTCTGTATTCATGTATCAGCGATACCAACCTGGTGCAACCCCTCGGTCTTGATATGACCGTGCGCGGCCTGGCCTAAGCGGCCGCGAGAGGGTAGCCGGGCGACGCTTGCAAAGGAAGAAGCATGAATCAGATCCGCTCTTGGGTGAAATCCAAGCCAGGCGTGCTGGCTTTAGTTTTGGTTCTAAGCCTGGCCGGACTGGAAGCAGCCCGGGCCAGCCAAAAGCTCTTTAGCAATAACCCTCCCGCCACTTTGAAGCTGGCCGATCCCAACGAGGGGCTGAGCAAGACCAGCTTTGCTCCCGTGGTGAAGGCTGTGCTGCCGACGGTGGTTAACATTTCGTCCTCCAAAGTGGTGAAGACTCCGGCGCAGTCTTCGCAAATCCCCATGGACCCATTTTTCCGGCAGTTCTTCGGGGATGATTTCGGCGACCGGTTCAACATTCCGCGCGAGCGCCGCGAGAAGAGCCTGGGTTCGGGAGTGATTGTGAGCCCGGAAGGATATGTGCTCACGAATAACCACGTGGTTGATGGCGCAACCGATGTGCGAGTGACGCTGTCCGACAAGCGCGAAGTGAAAGCCAGGGTCGTGGGCACCGATCCCAAAACCGACGTTGCCGTGCTCAAGATCGACGACGGAAACAAATTGCCGGCGATCACGATCGGCGATTCCAGCAAAGTGCAAGTTGGCGATTATGCGCTAGCGGTGGGAAATCCTTTCGGAGTGGGGCAGACCGTCACCATGGGAATTATCAGTGCTACCGGACGCGGCGGCCTGGGAATTGAAGACTATGAAGACTTCATCCAGACCGATGCGCCGATCAACCCCGGCAATTCCGGCGGAGCACTGATCAATGATCGTGGGGAGCTGGTCGGAATCAATACCGCGATCCTGACGGGAGGCTCAGGCGGAAGTCAGGGCATTGGGTTCGCGGTGCCGATCAACCTGGCTCGCGAGGTGATGGATCAGATCCTAAAGAATGGAAAAGTGACGCGGGCATACCTGGGAATCGTGCCCCAGGATGTAACACCGCCAATCGCCAAAGCTTTCGGTGAAAAAGAAGCCAAGGGAGTTGTGATCAGCGATGTAAGCCCGGGAAGCCCGGCGCAAGAAGCAGGCCTGCAGCGTGGAGACATCCTTTTGTCTGTGAATGGCAAGCCGATCAGCGATAGCAATCAGCTGCGCATGGGAATTTCCATGATGCAGCCTGGATCAGAAGTAAACCTGCAAACCCTGCGGAACGGCAATGCGCGTGACGTGACCGTAAAACTCGCCGAGATGCCGACGCAGCAGGCGAAGGAGAACAGTCAAAATGGCGGCCTGGGAGGCGTGCTGGAAGGAGTGCAGGTTGCCAACCTTACTCCACGTACAGCGGAACAACTGGGACTGCCAGCGGAGACCAGGGGCGTGGTGGTGACGGATATCAGCCCGTCCAGTCCGGCAGCCGATTCCGGGCTCCGCAAAGGCGATGTGATTCAGGAGGTGAATCGCCAGTCTGTGAAGAACGTCTCCGAGTTCCAGGAGGCGGTGCGCAAGGCCGGCAAGGAACCTCTGTTGCTGGTGAACCGCCGCGGTACCACACTCTTCGTCGCGGCCTAACATCAGCTTAACCCTCTCGCTTCGCGGTCCCGGCTCTCTCAGGCTGGGACCGCGACGGGAGGCTTACCTCATCTGTTTGTCGCTGGCCGCCTGCCAAAATGAAAGTAAACGTCATGCTGCGAGGCAATCGCGATTCCGTCTTCGGTGGCGGGGGAGAAGTGCCAATTGCGCAGAGCTGCCAAAACCTTCTCTTCGATTCCATGTCCGAGAGCCTGCAAGACGCGAGTACGAATAACGTTGCCCTGAGCGTCGATGGTGACTTCGACGATGACATTGCCTTCGAGGTCAGCGGGCAGATCCGAGACCGCAACTACGGGGTCTGGAGCAATGACGGGCAAAGCGGGCCGAACGTCGTGGCCAGTGGTGGGACCATCGGTAAGTGAGCCGAAAGGCGTGCCGGCGGCCGTGGCGGCAGCGTCCGCAGTTTCGGGTGTGGGATTGTTCGACGGTGGCGCCAATGAGGCTTGATCAAGCTGCGTGTTCGGAAATTTGAGCCGGGCTGGCGGTCTGGTGCGGGGCATCGGGCTGGCTGCTATCTGGGGTGTTCCTTGGCGAGGGTAAATCAGCATTACAGCTGTGCCGTAGTTCCCAGCAAGGACGGATGATGGCGTTATGAAACGGACTGGCGCCGGTCGGAGAAACCATGCCAGAGCCAGGCAGTGCAGGGCCAGGGAGGCAGCCAGGCTGAGGCGGAGCCTTCGATTGCCGGCGGGCAGCAGCGGCGCGAACATGAGGAAACTCACCCCGAAACATGGTAACCCATCAGTGGCGGCAGCAGCCGGGGTTCTGTGCGATGAGAGATGAGCGCCGGGGGGATTGAGAGGGTACGGAGCTTTGTCGAGCCTGCGGCTCGACCGGAACGGACGGAAGGTCCGTTCCTACGTGACAATTGTGAACTGCGGATCCATGAGCTTGGATTCTCGCATAATTTCAGATGTTGCCCGGCGGTCAGTGCGCGTTCAGAGTTCGTCGAAGGAACGAATGGCCCGGTGATCTTGCGTTTCATCGGCCTCGGGGTTTCCGGGGCGGATTGACAGGGCAGTCTTGATTGCGGCCTGGCGGGCGGCATCTAACTCGGCGAGGGAGTCGGAGATGAAAAGAACTTCGGCGGGAGAGACTGCGAAGGCGGCGGCGATGGTGAGGTAACTCTGCATTTCGGTTTTGGGTCCGGTTCGTGTATCAAAGTAGCCATTAAGAAAAGGGCTGAGATCACCAGAGTTGGTGTGGGCGAAGAAGTTCTTTTGAGCTTCGACGCTTCCTGAGGAGTAAATGGCGATTTTCGACTGCTTGTGCCAGCGCTCCAACGCGGGCGCGACATCGGCGAAGACCATGCTCAGAAGTTCTCCCCGCTCGTATCCTTCGGCCCAGACCTTGCCTTGAAGCGACTTGAGGGCGGTGGATTTTCGATCGCGGTCCATCAGCCAGAATAAGTAGGCGATGCTGGATTGGATGGTGTTGTCGCGAAGTGCCGGACCTGTATGCTGCGGAATTTCAGGTGGAGCTGCTCCTGAAGCCAGCTCGCGCTGGTTCTCTTTAGCCAATAACTGAAGCTCGGATTGGATTTCAGGATGGTTCCAGTTGTGGGTTAGGAACTCCGGCAACCTGGCGCGCGCGTAGGGGAACAGGACGTCATACACAAAGCTGATCGGGGAGACGGTGCCTTCGATGTCGAGCAGGTAGAGCCTGGGCATGGATAACAAGCAATCAGCAACCAGCCGTCATGTTCACGAGGCAGCCAAATAAGTCGGCCCCAGGCAGACGGGTTCATACTGCTCGTCGATTCTGCTGTCGGTGTAGTGCGGAGTCCAGCCGGCTGGATCCTGGAAAAAGCGAATGGCGCGAATCTGGCGGTCGGAGCAGAGATTGAACCAATGGCGAGTGCCGCGGGGAACGCGGATCATGTCGCCGGGGACAACTTCAATGAAGACAACGTCGCCTTGCGGCGGGCTGATGTGGAACAGGCCGCGGCCGCTGATGATGAAGCGCACTTCATCTTCGTCGTGCCAATGCTCGCGATTGAAGCGGGCCAGCATGGCGTCGAGGCCGGGAGTTTGCGGATTGACGTCGATTACGTCGGCAGTTTTGTAACCGCCTTTTTGCTTGAGATCCTGGACTTCCTTTGAGTAGGCATTCAGAACCTCATCAGCCTGAGCGTCGGAGCGAACCCGGCTCAGGTCCCAGCGTTCATATTCGATTCCCAGTGCAGCGAGGTAATCGCGAACTTCCGATTCACGGGTGAGAGTCCGATTTTGGGCTGGTATTCCGAGTGTCGCCATTTGTCGCCTCAATTGCTCGACGAATTTACTCAGGCCCAGGAAATTGCATACGCCCTACGGCTTCGAAGAGGAACTCGAGGATTTCGACGTGACGCCTGGCCTCTGCCAGATCCTGACCCCAAATGTAAAGACCGTGCCTCCGTAATAGCATGCCATGAATTTTAGGGTTTTGCTGCAACTGGGTTTCGATCTGCTTTGAGAGCAGCGCGTAATCCTGCGAGTTCTCCAGGATGGGAACCCACTCGCGATATTCGTGGGTGGTCACGCCGGACAGGCCCTTGAGCATCTCGTAGCCCTCAATGGGTAGTCCGCCCTGCGGAGCGAACTGGTCTGAGAGGAGCGTGCTCCAGACGGAGTGGGTGTGGAGCACGGCGCCTGCGCCGAGTTGTTCGACGATCTTCAGGTGGAGAGCGGTTTCGGCGGAGGGACGTCCGGAGCCGCGCAGAACGTTGCCGCGACCGTCAATCTCAAGGAAGCTGGAAGCGGAGAGAGCGCCCTTATCCAAGCCGCTGGCGGTGATGGTCAAGCGTAAGGGCGATTCGGAAAGTCTGGCGCTGAAATTCCCACTGGTGCCGAGTACCCAGCCTCGGCGGTAGAACTCGCGGCCAATTTCGATGAGAGATGGAATCGGATCGGCAACCATCGAGGGGTCACGGAATTGGTTGTCGTTGGTCATTGGTGCGTAGTTCCCAGGTTAGCGCCGAAAAGCACGGCGCAAACCCGGATCGCCCAGCCGAAATTCACGTGCGAACCCTGGGCCCTGGGAGATGCTACAGGGTTTACTGTAGTTCGCTTTGACCACTTTGAGAGAAGAATCTTCTCGCCTAAGTCGCCCGAAAATATCTTCTCAAACTAGTTCCCAAGGCTATCGATAACAAACTGCGAGTGTGATGCCGCCGGTCTGCTTTGGCAAAGCGCGTGCTCTTCGTGCTGATTGCGTCGGCCGTAGAGGTGTAGTCGTGAGCCGCAAGGCGCGCTTCCTGTTGCTTCTCTTCATCGCTGTTGCTTTCTTTTCGCACACCAGCTTTGCACAGCAAGATATGCAATATGCGGTCAATCCGCAGCTAAGAAGTTCGCGGCTGATTGTGTGGACGATCCCCGAAACAATTTCCGGGCAGGGCTCTGGCCAGGCAGCACAGGACCAGCCCCCGGCGAGGCCACAGCAAGGGCAGACTTCGGGTTCGCAAGATCAAATGAACCAGGCGAACCAGACTTTTACCGGAACGATGGTCAGGGACGGTAACAGCTACGTCCTCAAGACGGCCGACAACGTCACTTATCAGCTCGACGACCAGGATAAAGCGAGCAAGTTTGAAGGAAAGACCGTAAAGGTGACGGGCAGCCTCGACTCCACTACCAACATCATTCACCTGCAGGCGATTGAACTGGGCGCGTAGGGACTCTCAGAAAACCTGCGGTGAGGTTAGGTGGAAAAAACTCAACGGTCGACTAAAGCTCTGGTTGCTATTCTGGGCATTCTCGTAATCCTCAGCCTGATCGCCTGTTATCTGTGGGTGCCTCGGACCGATACTGCGCCAAAGGCCCCAATCCAGACCGACAAGCTAACGTCGCCAGGAAAAGCTGCGTAAATCATTCCTGGTATTGGAAGTAGAATTCCTGGTCCAGCTCGCGCTGGATTTCTTCGCCAGCCTTCTCGACCTCGCGGCGGATTTCCTCGCTAGCCTTCTGCACGTCTTTTTGCGCCCGCAGCAGTTCCTTGTGCGCATTCTGTATTTCTTTGCGATGAGCCGCCATCTCGCGCTTCGCCTCTTGCTGGGCTTGCTCGATCTGCTGGCGGAGCTTGGGATCGTTCACTGCTCGATGGACTTGCTGCTGAGCCAGTTCGATCTGTTTGCGAATCTCCGGGCCGATCTCGGCGAGCTGTACCTGGAGATCTTCAAGCTGCGGGCTGAGATCGGCAGGTAACTCCACGGGAAACGAGCCGGCATCGCTGCGCTTCCGTTCCGGGGTGGTGAAGGAGACGCTCTGCTCGCGGCGATCGCGAATAATCCCAATACTGACCTTGGCCCCGGGCGTTTGTTGGCGCATCAGGCGACCCCAGTCGCTGGTGTCCTCCACGCGCTCTTTGCCGACGCGAATGATGACGTCGCCGGCGCGGAAGCCCGCGGCTTCGGCGGGACTTCCCTGTTCAACGGACCGCACCAGTACACCGTGCCCCTCTTTAGCTCCGAAATAATTGCCCAATTGCGGAGTCAAGTTCTCAACCATCAGGCCGTTGCGCCGCGTGTATTGCAGGACCTGGATGTTAGGGACGTCAAAATCCATCGCCGGCATCGGCGGAATCTCGACTCTGGGAATGTAGATAACGTGCCCTTCAGCGCGCTTGGCGCGATCCGCCAACTGCGCGCTGATGTTCATAGGTTGGCCGTCGCGGCTGATTCCCAGGTTCACGGTTCGTCCAGGTGGAGTTTCGCGGATCACGCGCTTCAGCTGCTCGACGCTTTCGACTTTCTGCCCGTTGAAACTGAGGATCACGTCGTGTTCTTTGAGCCCAGCCTTGCCGGCGGGAGCGTCCTGATCAACCATTAGGATTTCTACTCCGCCCTCTTCCCTCAGCTTCAGCGGGCCGACGCGATCCGAGGTTACGTCGCGCGTGTCGACGCCCAGGTAGGACCCGTGCGAACTCTCGCCGGAACGCGGCGGGACAGGAGGAACCGGAGGAACCGGGCGCACCGGAGCAACGGGGGCGACTGGGGCAGTGGGAGCCGTTGGAGGCGCCGGAGGCGTGGGTGCAGAGGGAGCCACCTGCGCCGACCCGATCGCCACCAGCAGAAGCAGAGCAAGGTACGTAAGCATGACCGATTTGCGCATTTACTTATCCTTCGATTTGATTCGCCCCTGCCTTGCACCTTCTATCGCTTGCGAAACTCAATGTTCCCTAAATTGGTCATGACTTTCAGCCCCGGTCCGCCTCCGTTGAGATTCCCCTCCGCGTACATCGTCTTGGGGCCGTACTCACCACCCTCGGAAGTGATCTTCAGCTCCGGAAAATCGGAGCGAATCTTGTGCCCGAAAGCAGTTTGAATCTGGGCATGCACCGACATGTTCACATTTGGCGCGATGTAAACGATGATGTCGCCGGCGGAAGTCTCCAGCACAGAATAGCCGGATGTGTTGTTGGCGATGAATTCCGCCGTAATCCTGCCCGCCCCTGTTTCCGCGCGAGCGCCCTGGGTCAGCTTCTCAAGTTCGATGCTGCCCCCACCGGTCTGTGCCTTGACGAATCCTTTCGCGCCAGAGAGCCGGATGCTGCCTCCGCCTGTTTCCATGGATACCGGGCCCGACACGTCTCCTACCCGGATGCTACCCCCGCCGGTTTGCGTCTTAGCGCCATCGCCGCGACAGGATTCCACTTCAATGTTGCCACCGCCGGTCTCCAGATCCACTCCCCCGGCGGAGCCAATGGAGATCGTCCCGCCGCCGCTGCTGGCCACCACCCTGCCCTTGGCGTTGCTGACGCGAATGGAGCCGCCACCGGTTTGCAGTCTCAATTCGCCGTTGGCCGTGCCTACATCGATTGCTCCACCTGCTGTTTCCGCATTGATGTTGCCGCCAATGTCGTCCAGCATGATTGCTCCGCCACTGGTTTCGCCTTCGAACCTTCCATTAATACCGCGCACGGTCATGGCGCCACCATTGGTATTGAGCTTGGTAACGTCGAGATTGCGCGGCACCTCGAATGCGAAATCAACGGAAAGCCGTCCGTGTGAATGCTCGGAACTACCTTCAAACAGAGCCGTATCCCCATGCTTGGTAGCGACAATGTGAAACTGCTCGAAACTGCGCCGGGCTGATTCTTCCGATGAGGTATTAGAGCGCTTGCGAATCGTATAGCGAATTTCGTTCTGACCACTGCTGCCCTGAACACGTACCGAGCCAATGTCAGTATTCACCCTGAGTATCCGGCTGGCCGGAATTGTGCCGGTCAGCTCTTCGACCCATGAATTTCCATCCCGATAAACCCGGGATCCCTGCGCCAGTCCTGGGAGCGCGGACAGCAAGACCGACGCCACCATCACCGCCGCGAATTGTGTTTTCTTCTTCAACGTTTTCTCCTAACTCCCCCTGAACTTGGCCCCCTTTTTAATTTCTTTCTTCCTGAGCCTTCTGCGAACCTAATCGTGCCCGACCTTCTCGGCGCGAGTCTCAACCCCTCAGCAAACAACCTTCTCTGCCACACTCCACGGTTCCTAATTCATCTCGGGAGCGGTAGCGAGCAGAGAACGCGACTGGCGCCGAATGTAATCATCCTTGTCATTGTTCGCCAGATACTCCAGCGCCTGCCGCACACTACCGTCGACCCGCACCGCCCTCAGCGTATTGAGCGCTTCCGTGCGCACACCACGATTGGAATCGTGCAACAGAGCCTCCAGGACGGCATCGCGGACGCCGACATCGTCCTTCACATACGGGGTCAAGGCTTCCAGCGCCTTTAGACGCACACCCACGTTGGTGTCGTAGCGCAACGCACCCTTCAGAGCTTCACGAATGGCGGCATCCTCCGGCTTTTTTGCCAACACGTCAACCGAGTCGATGCGGACGCCGGAATTCATATTGCTGTGAGCGGCGAACAGCAAGAGTTGCTGGATGCGGGGATCGTCGAGATTGCCCTCCGCCTTCTGCGGCACCAGGCTGTCATAGCGGATCTCGACCTTGTTGCTGCCGGGAATCGGGCTGACGTCGCGAATGCCGGCAATCGAAGCTTCTTGCGAAGGAACAACAGCGGAAGAATTCGAAGTCGGGGTAAAAACGTTGGTTGCGTTGCCCGCGTTGTTGGCATTGCCGCCGCGGGCGATTTGCCAGGTGGTGGCGATGCCACCGGCAAAGCCTGCCATCAGGATCATCGCAGCCAGCGCGGGCGAGAAGCGGACCTGGCGCAGCCAAGCGGTAGGGTCAAATACCCAGCGTCGCCAGCCGCGATCCTGCTCGGCTTGTTCCAGCGCTTCCTGCAAGCGCATGCGCGAGGCCGCCAGCAGGCTGGGGCTCGGCTCCAGCCGGGGCACGGCCGACATGGCAGCCTTGAAGCCTTGTGCGCTCTCCAGCTCACCGGCACAGCCCGAGCAACGGGCGCAATGCTGCTGCAGCTCATGACGGGCGTCATCGGTGAGCTCGTCGTAGATAAACAACGGGATATTCGCCTTCACCCAGTCGCAGTTCATGACTACTTCTTCCTCGCTTCTGTCATCGCATTTCAGCCAGCGAAGCCCGCAGCTTCTGCGTGGCCCGGAACAGCGTATTCTTCGCTGTTTCCTCGGTGGTGTTCAACATCTCGCCAATGGTTCGCAGCTTCAGTCCCTGATAGTGCTTAAGCTCGAAAACCATGCGCTCGCGCGCGGTAAGCCGGCCCAGCGCCTTGCTGATCTTCGCGCCTAGCTCGCGCCGCATCAGATCTCGCTCGGGATTATGAGTAGCGCGGCTGTCCGCCACCATGTCGAGCAGATCGTATTCCTCACCTTCGCGATCGACCACCGTCGGCGAGTCTTCTTTTCGCACTTGCCGTTTGCGCAGATGATCGAGACAAAGATTGGTTACGATGCGATAAATCCAGGTATAGAACGAGCACTCGAAGCGGAAATTGCCCACGCTTCGGTACGCCTTTAAGAAGGCTTCCTGATAAATATCCTGGGCATCGTCCGGAGAGCCAGTGAGGTGGAGGGCAAGCCGCAATACTGCGTGATCGTATTGCCGAATCAATTCTTCGAAGGCGGCGCGATTTCCTTGCTGCGCCTCGCGAATCAGAATCGCATCGTCTACGCGGCCTTGAGACTGTCCAACCATTCGTTCCCGTGACCAAACAGCCTGACCATTGGCAAGCTGTCCGCTGTTGTTGGTGCGCTGTTGATGGACATCGCCAACCGTGCACGCCACCCCGGCAAACCAAAGCCGGATTTGCTGGGGAACCCGAAACGCCATGATGTCGGCCGGCATAATTGCGTCTCACCTCCACTCCAAGCAGGTCGGTTTACCTGATCGGAGCCCCGGGCTGGTACGCGTTCCACCGGGAATGTTCGAACCTGCACTCCGAGCCTAACCTCAGGCTCACAACGACTTAGACGGGGTGAGGACAAGGACGTGAGCAATTTACGGAAGGATAAAAGGCGAGTTGGATGAGAATTTGCTAAAAGAAACAAAGTTTTGGTGTAACTACTTATTTTCTGGGCACTTGCAAATAGAAAAGCCTTTCCGGAATGGGAAAGCGAGGCAGGAGCCTGCCTGCCTCTGCCCCGGTTATTGTGCCGCCGCTTCCTCTTTGATCACCTGAACCCGGATCCTGGCAGTCACGTCCCTGAACAGGCGAATAGGAACAGTGAACTCACCAAGCGTCTTCAGTGGTTCATCAAGATGAATCTTGCGGCGATCGATGGTAAATCCCTTCTTCTCCAGCTCGGCCGCCAGGTCGGAAGAAGTCACCGATCCGAAGAGTTGGTCGTGCTCGCCTGAACGCCGGACGAGAGTCAGGGACAGCGGTTCCAATTGCTTCGCCAAGGCCTCAGCCTCAGCCTTGTCACGTTGCTGGCGGCGGACGGCCGCAGCCTTCATCTGTTCGATTACTTTCTTATTACCGGGCGTGGCCTCGATGGCGAGCTTCCGCGGAAGCAGATAGTTGCGCCCGTAGCCCTCGGTCACCTTGACAACTTCGCCTCGCGATCCGAGCTTGGGTACGTCTTCTTTCAGAATGACTTCCATCACATGACTCCGATCAGAATTTGGAAAAACTGCGCTCTTGATTTTGTATGCTCGTTACCGCGTAAGTGAACTGTCCGACAGCCGGAATATCTTCCTCTCCTGGCCGGCTATGGGCGGCTGCTAGCAAACGGCAACAGCGCGATATTGCGCGCCTGCTTGATGGCGCGACCTAGTCGCCGTTGATGCGGAGTACACACTCCACTCAGCCGGCGGGGCACAATCTTTCCGCTCTCCGCGATAAATTGACCGAGCAAGCGGTAGTCCTTGTAGTCGATGGCGTCGATCTTCTCGACGCAGAACTTGCACACCTTTTTGCGCCGGAAATACTTGCGCGGTTCGCGCGGGCCTCCGGCTCCTCCCCGACCCGGACCTCCGGGACGGCCTGTCCGCCCCGCATCTCCTTCGGCGGCGGGTCCAGTAGCAGAACGTGGTGTTTCGTCAGCCATTATTTCTCCTTTTTTCGCTTCCAGGTGCGGGCACTTCTACCCGTCACCGAATAATTCCCGGCGGAGCGATGAATCTCTGCTTACGTGGTGGCTGGTGCTGCCGGCGTGGCAGTTGGTTCACCAGCGGTGGCGACCGGAGCCTCGGCTCCCAGCGTCGCCGCGTGCGTTCCCTGTCCACGACGACGAGACTCACGAAGCTTCTTCATCTTCTCCAGGCGCTTGTGCTCTTCATCCACGCGCACAGTGATGAACTTAATCACCGGCTCGGTGACGCGCAGACGACGCTCCAACTCATGCACTACCTCGCCCTTGCCTTCCACGATGAAGAGGACGTAGATACCCTCATGAAAGCCGCGTACCAGATACGCCAGCCGCCGCTTGCCCATCTTTTCGATGTGCTTAACGGCGGCGCCTGCGCCCGTAGTATGGTTCTCCAGCGCGGAATTCAACTTTTCCAGATCCTCGTCGGCCATGTCAGGCCGGACGATAAACATCACTTCGTAAGTACGATTCATTACCATCTCCATTACAAATCTGTAGCAAAAATTCAAAAGACTCACTGTCGGTCGCCAGTACCACAAGATCCTTCGACTCGGACCTCGTCGTTATGCTCGGTCCTCGCTCAGGATGACAGAGTGCTACCCGAGTTCCGCATCGGGCTTGCGGTTGAAGCGGTTCATGGCCGCCTGAATTCCGTCGCCCAAAACCGACTCGGCTGCATCGGCAGCGGCCTCCAGGAGCTCATCCACGGCTTTATACTGCGACCGCTTGAACGGCGCGAGCACGTACCCGGCGCCATCCTTTACGGGATGATCGGGCGCGATCCCCAATCGGACTCTGGGCACTTCCTGCGTCCCCAGTGCGTTGATGATCGACACCATCCCATTGTGCCCGGCGGAACTGCCCCTGGTCCGAATCCGAACCGAACCGAATGGCAGATCCAGCTCGTCGTAGATCACCAGCAGATCGCTCTGCGGGTTGATCTCGTACTCCTGAACCAACTCGCGCACCGCCAAACCACTCAGGTTCATGTACGTTTCTGGCTTAGCGAGCAGCACTTCGTCGCAACCAACCTTCTTCCTTCCCGTAAGCGCACGGCATTGGCGGTTATCTACAGCGATGTTCCAGCGCTCTGCGAGCCGGTCCAGCGTGAGAAACCCGAGATTGTGGGCGGTGAACTGATATTGGATTCCCGGATTTCCAAGGCCAACGATCAGCTTCACGCCACCTTCTCGAACCACCGCTCAACGGCCAATAGCGGGCGGCTACTTCTTCTCTTTTTTCTCCGCCTTCTCCGGCTTCTCGGCCTTGGCTTCCTTGCCCTCGGCAGGCGCGGCACCCTCTTCGGCAGTTTCCTGCTTGCCCTTCTTGATGACCTCGGGCTCGGCAG
>DASPRM010000103.1 GCA_035624455.1 Terriglobales bacterium | reverse complement strand
CACCGTATCTACCTGGGTGTTGAACGGCCTGCCGTTCACATCGGTGCCGAACAAACGCACTGGTGCGACCATGCGTACACGTGGCTCTTGG
Organism: Terriglobales bacterium; assembly: GCA_035624455.1. Classification (NCBI taxonomy): domain Bacteria; kingdom Pseudomonadati; phylum Acidobacteriota; class Terriglobia; order Terriglobales; species Terriglobales bacterium. The sequence continues at coordinate 59,197 of DASPRM010000103.1, read as the reverse complement.
CGACGGGCCATGTTCGTTCACCAGGATTAGAAGCTTTCTCATAAACCGGTCTTGAAAGGGCGCGGCTTCAGCCGCGCCGTCCAGAGCCAGATAAGTCCTGGACTTTAGCCCCTGAGGATTACGGACGCTTACCAACTCGGTTCATTGTGAGATCGCTTCTCCGGCCTGACGGTGACTCCCGCAGGCTTCCAAGCAGGAAATCGGCACTAGGAAGCGACAGGTTTAGCTCGGGAATGAGGATGAGAGAAGCAGCCCGTTCCGGCAAAACATTTTCGAAAGCGGTCTAAAATAGGAAGGGTAAGTTTTGCCGCTATGCCAGCCCTCAAGGACATCCTGGAGCAGAACGTCCGCAAAGCCGCGCCCGAACTAGTCGAGACTCTGGACGACAAAGGCCGGCTGCGTTGCTTCTCTTGCGGACATTGCTGCCCCATCCCCGAGGGCCAGGCTGGGGTCTGCCGGGTGCGCTTCAATCGTGGCGGGCACCTGTATGTCCCGTGGGGCTATGTCGGCGGCGTGCAGTGCGACCCGATCGAGAAGAAGCCCTTTTTCCACGCCTATCCGGGTGCACTGGCCTACAGCTTCGGCATGTTGGGATGCGATCTGCACTGCTCCTATTGCCAGAACTGGGTGACCTCGCAGGCGCTTCGCGATCCTGGCGCGGTAACTCCTCCGCTGGGGGCGTCGCCGGAAGTGCTGGTTCAGCAAGCGCTGCGCCAGGGCGCGCGGGTTCTGGTCAGCACCTACAATGAGCCGCTGATCACTAGCGAGTGGGCGGTAGCCATCTTCAAGGAGGCTAAGGCGGCTGGACTGAAGACAGGCTTCGTTTCCAACGGCAATGGCACACCCCAGGTGCTGGAATTCCTGCGACCCTGGGTCGATCTCTATAAAGTCGATCTCAAAAGCTTCGATGATCACCACTACCGCAAGCTAGGCGGGCGGCTGCAGCCGATCCTGGACACGATTCGCCGCCTGAAGGCGATGGACTTCTGGGTTGAGATTGTCAGCTTGCTGATCCCCGGCTTCAACGATTCCGACGATGAACTGAAGCGCATGGCTGAATTCCTGGCGAGCGTCTCACCGGAAATTCCCTGGCACGTGACGGCATTCCACTCTGATTACAAGATGGAAGATACCCCGAACACGCCGCCGGAGACCCTGCTGCGCGCGGCACAATTCGGGCACGAGGCAGGGTTGAAATTCATCTATGCCGGAAATCTGCCGGGCGAAGTGGAGGGACTGGAAAATACCTGGTGCCCAACGTGCAGTCAGCTGCTGATCGAACGCTTCGGATACTACATCGTGAAGTACAAGTTGACATCCACCGGCGAATGCCCGAAATGTCACACTCGCATTCCAGGCCACTGGGACGCGAAGTTCGGCGGCCAGATCACCTCGCATCCGTATTCGCCGGGCCTGAGGCTCCTGAGCCGGAAGTGAACCATCCGTTTTGTCGTCATCACGAGGAGGACGTGAGTCCGACGAGATCTGCAGGTCCTCAAATGCCTTATGCTCATGCTGAGCAAACCATCTCTACTCTTCTCAGCGGCTAACTACTGAGCGCTGGAGATTTCCGATCCAGTCCTCCGTCTTCAGCACTTTGCTGAACCGCATCTGCTGCGTCACCAGGATGGCGCGATGCAATTCCTCGGCGGTAACTGCGCCTGCTTCATTCTTAATATCCAGCGTACCGGTTGCATCTGAGAGAAATTCCACGTTGAAGCCGAGGTGCAGTGCCTGGCGTGCGGTAGTGTCGCAGCACAGCTGGGTCATGTAGCCGGAGATGACCACGGTGTCGACGCCGCGCTCGCGCAGCCAGGATTCCAGCTCGGTTCCGGTGAAGCTGCCAGGAAGATTCTTATGGATGAGCCTCTGGTGCGGGCGCGCGGCAATCTCGGGACGAAGTTGCCATTCCGCGCTCCCCTCGCGGAATACAGCGCTATCCGGCTGCGGCGCAGCATGCTGGATGAGAACTACCGGGGTCTTGTTTTCATTGGCAGCATCGATGGCGCGAAGAACGTTCGGCAGCGAATTGTGTGGATAGCTCACCGGCAGCTTGCCGGTGAAGTATTCATTCTGGACGTCGATAACAAGCAGGGCGCGTTTCATACCTACATCCCATCGTAGTTCGGCCCGCCGCCACCCTCTGGGGGCACCCAGGTGATGATCTCGTAAGGATCCATAATGTCGCAGGTTTTGCAGTGCACGCAGTTCGAAGGATTCAGATGGATCTGCTTACCGTGCGGAGCATCCGCGGCATCCACCATCTCGTACACATTAGCCGGACAGAAATGTTGGCAGGGGCTGCCAAATTCCTTTACGCAACGCGTATTGCAGATATTCGTATCGTGAATCACAAGGTGCGCCGGCTGATCCTCTTCGTGTTTTGTCCCCGAGTGATAAAGATCGGTCAGCTTGTCGAAAGTGAGCTTGCCGTCCCCCTTGGCGTTATCCAGAAGTTGCTCGCGGTGGTCGCCAATGCTGACCAACTGATTGAGCGGTCGCATCCGCGTATGCCCTGCAGTGGAGGCATAACGCTCGCGCAGGCCACGTCCGCCAGTGAACTGTTGCAGGCCGGCGTGAAACATTCCCGTCCAGAAGCCGTGCTCGAATCCCTGGTGGAAGTTGCGTACCGGCCACAGTTCCTGCTTGATCCAGCTATTTTCAACACGCTTTTGGAAAGTGCCAAGGCGCGAAGTCGAGAAATCTGAATCGCGCAGCGCTTCGAAAGCGGTTTCGGCAGCCAGCATGCCCGATTTGATGGCTAGATGAATGCCCTTCAGCCGCTGCGAATTCAGGAAGCCTGCCGAATCTCCCAGCAGCATCCAGCCATTACCCGCAACCGGCGGAATCGACCACCAGCCGCCGTACGGCAAGGACTTCGCGCCATAGCGAATCAGCTTACCTCCAGCCAGCAGCTTGCTGACCAGCGGGTGCCGCTTGAAACTCTGCAGCACGGTCTGGGGATCGAGGCGCGGATCGGGATAATCGAGTCCGGTCACGAAGCCTAGCGACACAATGTTGTCCTTACTGCCGTAGATCCAGGCGCCGCCGTACTCCTTGCTGGTGAGCGGCCACGCCATCGTGTAGATCACTTCACCGGGGGCGATCCGTCCGGGCTGCACCTCCCAGAGTTCCTTCACGCCCACGCCATAGGTCTGCGGATTGCGATCTTTGCCGAGTTGAAAGCGTGCGACCAGTTGCTTGGTTAGCGACCCCCGAGTTCCCTCTGCAAGAATGACGATCTTCGACTTCAGGTCGTAACCGGGCTCGAAATTGTCTTTCTTCTCGCCATCTTTGCCCACTCCCTTGTCGTCAGTGCGAACTCCGATCACCCGATCATCCTCGATGAGCAGCTCAGAGCCGGCAAACCCCGTAAAGATGGTGATTCCCGTGGGCTCGACTTTCTCCCCCAGCCACTTCACGAAGCGGTTGAGGGAAATGACGTAATTTCCGTGATCACGCAGCGGAGGCGGCGTGATGGGCAGCTTGAACTGGCCCTTCTCGGTTAGGAAGTACACCGCTTCTTTAGTGCACTGCGCGTCGAGGGGAGCTTCTTTCTCAAATCCGGGCAGCAATTCGCGCATGGAGCGGGGATCGAGCAACGCGCCCGACAAGCAGTGCTGCCCAAGCTCACGAGCCTTTTCTAGGACATAGATGTTGTCCTTGGAAAGCTGCGCGTCAGGATGAGCGGCGTTGTGCTGATCGATGAGCTGCGCCAGCCGCAAGGCACAAGCCAAACCGGCAGGACCGGCGCCCACGATTACCACATCGGCTTCCATCTGCGGCCGTTCGATATTCTCCAGAGGCTTGCGAAAAATCAGCATAGAAGAACAGCCTTCCATGATTTGTCATCACGAGCGGCCTCCAGGCCGCGAGGAATCTGCAGTTCAACTGCAAGACCTCTCGACTGGGGCCGGGATTTTCCAATCCGGTTCTCGTTCAAAATGGCAGAACAAGGGATTTTAACCAGAGTAGTCACCACAGTTGAGATCAAACCGAGCATACAGAGCACCATGCAGAATAGCATCAGGAGTTGGAACGAAAGAAGATCGGTAAGAACTCGGCAACTCGCTGTCCTGATTTGGGGCTGTTACTTGGAGATCAGGTGTGCCTTCAGACTATGTCCGGAAACAAGCTTCACTTCCATCTCTTTTCCCTTGATGCGTACCTGCGCGGTCTGCCCTTTGCTCGATTCCAGCTCGTGCACCAGATCCACGACCACCGTGTCGAACTCGCCCTCATAATTCTGACCGCCCATCTTTACCGTCAGTTCGATAGTGAACTGGTGAACCGCGAACCAGCGCCCGTTGGGCACAATGCGCTTCGATCGCTGCACGTCGACGATGGTGGCGTTCTGGAAATCATTCGGGCCAGCCTGGGGAACAGGAGGAGGAAGGCTTGCGGCATCGATGGAGCCGGACAGCCAGAACAAGAAAATAGCCAGTACTAGAGCAGGAACAACAGAGGAGCGGCGATGATAAGCACAGGGCGGCATTCGCCACTTCGATCTGACGCGGTGTACGTGCAGATTAGCGCAGATTTATGCCAATGAGAAGACAGCCCGGGAACCGCCAATTACCAAGGTCTGCTCGCGCACTATCCCGTCTTTGCCTTCTTCACTTCTTCCACCAGCGGAGGAATCACCTCGAAGAGGTTGCCCACCACACCGAAGTCAGCGATTTCAAAAATCGGCGCTTCGGCATCCTTATTAACAGCCAGTATCGACCGTGCGCCCTTCATGCCGACAATATGCTGAATCGCGCCGCTAATCCCCAGCGCAATGTACAGTTTGGGAGCTACCGTCTGGCCGGACGATCCGATCTGGCGGTCCATCGGCAACCACCCCGCATCGCAGATGGGACGCGAGGCCGCGATCTCGCCGCCTAATGCATCTGCCAGTTGTTTGGCGATTTCGATGTTCTTCTCCTCCTTGATACCACGCCCAACCGCGACGATGACCTCCGCTTGGGTGAGATCAACTGCCTGCTTGGCCTCCTTGAAGGGAGCCTCCGGCCTGGTGCGGATGGCGCCATCGCCAATCTGCGCCGAGACAGTTTCTACAGCCGCCGGGCTATCACCAGGCTTCACCTGATCTCCACGAAAGGCGCCGGTTTGGAAGGTTGCAAGCCAGGGAGCGTCACTAACGAATCCGATATCTGCGGCAAACTTCCCCTGAAAGAGCTGGCGTGTGAAGAGCAGCTTGTCACCCTCTTTCTTGTAACCAATGCAGTCGCTGATGAGGGCGCGCCCAAGCGCCGTCGCCAGCTTCGGAGCGAAATCACGGACCTGGTACGTGTGGGGCATGAGCACCAGTTGCGGTTTGCATTCGCTGATGAACGACTTCAGAGCAGCCACATAGCCGTCAGGGGTGTAGGGCTCGAGTTGCGCGGCTTCGATCGCATACACCTTGGCAAGCTTCTTCGTAGCGACCTCGCCGGCAACAGTTCCAACTCCGCTGCCGACCACAGCGGCTTCCAGGGTCCAACCGGTTTCGGCCGCAATGGCCTGCGCGCCCGTTATCGTTTCCCAGGAGACTCGATTCAGCTTGCCTTCACGCTGCTCAACTATGGCGAGAATTGTATTGGGCATGAGTTCGTTAATTCTTCCTTCCAGCGCTACAACACGCGGACATCGTTACGAAGTTTGTCCACCAGTTTCTTTGCGATCTCTGCCGGCGGACCGTCCAACATTTCAGTCTTCTTAGTTTTTTGTGGGATATAAAGACGCTGGATTTGCTGCAAGTTGGGGCTCAGCGCGGAAGCAACCTCGGCATAGGTCACCTTGCGCAGCGGCTTGTTCTTCGCCTGCTTGATGCCGATCAGAGTTGCATATCGCAGCTTATTAATGCCGGACTGGATCGTGAGCACGGCAGGCAGCGGCATGTCCACGAACTGGAAGAAGCCGGATTCGAGTTCGCGCTTTACACGGATGCCGCCATCCTTTTTTTCGATCTGCATGATGATGGTTGCGTGCGGCCACCCCAGCAATTCCGCCAGCACCACTCCGGTTTGCGCAAACCCATAATCATCGGACTGGAGACCGGTGAAGATCAGATCGAACCGCTCGTCGCGAATCGCCTGGGCCAGGGCACGAGCGGTGTTGTAGGCGTCGAGCGCGACGAACTTGTCATCCTCCAGATGAATGGCGCGGTCGGCCCCCTTTGCCAGCGCTTCGCGCAAAACCTGCTGCGCCCGCGCCGGCCCCGAAGTGATCACCACTACCTCACCGCCATGCTTCTCTTTCTGTCGCAAGGCCTCTTCCAGTGCGTAGGCATCGGGCTCGTTCACTTCATAGCTGACATCTTCGCGAATCCAGGTGCCGCTCTCGTTCAGCTTGAGAGGGGCGTCCTTTTGCGGCACCTGCTTCATGCAAACCAGGATCTTCACTTTATCTCCTTGGGCTCCCGCGTGTGTTCGAGCGCAATCCTTGTCACAACCTGATCGCAGGACAAACAGGTCAGTATAAATGAGCGCGCCCAGCGAGTTCCGCTAGTCCAGAAACGCAACTGACTGAACGCCGGACACCTCGAAACGCTTGCGGCACCGCAAGTTCTTGCACGCCACCAGGTCGTCGCGGCGCACCATGTAAGAACGAGCCTTGGCAAAGCGAGCGCGATCGCGTTCGTCGGCCCGCGGCGGCAATTGACGCTTCTTGGTTCGCACTAGCCACGCCAATTCATAATCCGCGCTTTGGTGACAATGCGGGCAATTGAGTGTAGCCATTCGCTTGTCGGGCCGTTCGTCAAAGAAGTCCCGCTCATCCAGCATGGGAAATACAACTCCAGTCGCCGATTCTAGTTCATACTCACGATAGCGAAGCAACCCGCAGCACCACGGAATGACCATGACCCGAAAGAGGAAGAAGAAAAAATTCAGTGCCGCGACCACGGTCAGGGAGATCGCACGAGAACTAATTGGATCTCCTCCCCCGACACGACGCGAGCCGGAAACCAAGAAGGCGGCGAGACAAGAAAAACATAAAAAGACTTTGGCTAGGCTTCTCGAGCCGGAAGAAGACTGAAAACAGCCGCAAGAACCTGATTTCCACTAAAGCCGGCAATTTCAGGGTGGGAATGTCGCCGTCGGTTAACTTTCCTGATAATCCAAATTTTGAGTTTTCCGCACAACCATTCGCTTCCTTGTCTGCCCCATCTTGCAGAGCCCGACTGCTGGGTTTACTTGAATGTTAAGTCTCGCCGGCCCTGGAGACGCGGGGCAATCGCAACAATGTAAAAATATTTTTCTGCCAAGTAATTTCTTAGGTACACTGTCGGCCTCTGTACTAGACCCGAGTCCAAGGAGATTCAGGCCGTGACCAATGCCTCCCAGGCTGGTTGTGGGACTGATGTCCGCGGGCGATTTTTTGTCTCTCGTCTCGCAGTCCCTGTTCGTTTCGCCACATCCAGTCGCACGGGAGGACCACAGCCTGACCCTCTCCGCTAGTCCCTCGCCTGCTGCCGTCACCAGACGACTTCAGGAAGAGGGGTTAGGGCTCCCAGGCCAAACTCGGATACCCAGAACTCGGTACGAACCCCTGACTCCCAGGAGGACCCATGAAAAGCTTAGTCCGGCTTTGCGTTATTGCTTTGATGATGGCCGGTTTCTTGGCGGCTGCTGCCACCCCGGTTAACCAGACCGGGGCGAGAGGCGGCCCTATGCCCGGATGTCTCGGCTGCCCAATTGTTAACTAGCTGTTACTAACACTGTATTACTGACGTAACGGAGGGGCGCGCCTGGAAAGCTCTTGCGGGCAGGCCGAGGGATAGGTATGCTCGCTAGTGCAGCCCAGCTAACTGTACCTTAGGCAGCTTTAGGAAGGTCAGATGCGCGCCCTCGTTTACGGCTTTTGGGTCTTGTCTGTCCTGCTGGAATCCCTCCTTGTCGGAATCATGCTCCGACGCAAACTGCGCAAAGAATTTCCCATCTTCTTTATTTTCGTCGCTTTTGATGTATGCACCTTCCTGATCGAGTTCCCTGTCAGCTTCTTTTCCGTCCGCGGCTATTTCTATGTTTACTGGTCGTTCACCATCGTAAGCATCAGTCTGGAATTTGCCGTTCTGCACGAAATCTTCCGCATTTTCTTCCGGCCTTTCGAATCGTTGCAGAAGCTGGGTGATGTGTTGTATCGCTGGGCGTCGATCGTCATGGTTCTGATCGCCCTGGTAATGGCCATTTCCTCCTCGCAGACCGAACCTATCACCATTAGCACCCTGGTCTTGACCCTGGGACGCAGTATCAGACTGATGCAGTGCGGGTTGGTGATCTTCCTGTTTCTGTTTGGCCCGCACATCGGGCTGACTCCGCGCCATCACGTCTCCGGGGTTGTTCTCGGCTTTGGAATCTATGCTGCCGCCCAACTGGTGGTCTCTACCATGGTCTATCTGTTTGGCGGACAGCGCATGGCCCTGAGCAATTCGATTAACGAAATGTGCTGGTCGCTGGCGGCAGCCATCTGGGTGGTTTACATGCTGCTGCCGGAGCCAGAGCGGAGGCGAGCCAGCCAGTTCGAAGAATCGAGCAACTGGAACTATGCGCTAACCAACATCAACCAGGAAAAGGCACAGAACAACTTCCTGCCGAGTGTCGTCGACACCGTAGACCGCATCATGAACCGCCGAGAATCGCTCGACTAGCGCTGAATAGTAAGCAGCCTTCCCTAGGCGCGGGCAATTCCCATTCTGCCTGTGGGTTTTGTAGAATCGAGTTGCGTTAGGAACTGCGACCCCTGGCATTCTTGGCAGAAGTCTTGCGCTCGGATCGAATCTGCAGCGGGAACGGTACTGCAGGACTGTAAATCCGGGTGCTCGAGTCCTGCCGAACTGGCCGAGCGCAACCAGCCTGCTGTTCTTATTTTGAATTCATAAAGGAGACTTACCGATGGCGATTCCAGCCACCCAGTTGCGTCCCGGGATGGTGATTAAACATAACAATGACTTGCATTCCGTTTTCAGCGTGGAGCACCGCACCCCCGGAAATCTGCGCGCCTTTATTCAAGCCAAACTGCGCAATCTCCGCACTGGAGCCATGTTCGAGCATCGCTTCCGCTCCGCTGACGCCATCGAGAAGATTACAGTTGATGAAGTCAACATGGAGTACCTGTATAGCGATGGCGACGATTATTACTTCATGAACACCGAGAACTATGAACAGTTGCATCTGACTCGGGATATCCTCGGAGACTCGGTGGATTACCTGATCCCCAATTTGCAGATCAAGGTGGAGTTCTTCGATGGCAGGGCAGTGGGAGTGGAATTGCCGCAGACAGTGGAACTCACCGTCGTAGAGACGGAGCCGGGGTTAAAGAGCGCCACCGCATCCAGCGTTACCAAACCAGCGAAGCTGGAGACCGGCCTGGTGGTGCAGGTGCCACCCTTCATCAATGAGGGGGAGAAGATCCGGGTCGACACTTCGGAAGGCGCCTACCTGTCGCGGGCATGAGGCGGAACCGAAGAAAGAAGCTATGCCAAAAATCGGTTTTGAAAGGGCGCGGCTTCAGCCGCGCCGTCCAGAGCCGCATAATTCCTGGGCTTTAAGCCCCTGAGGGAAACGGACGTTTGCCCCTCGGTTCTTTATGAGATAGCTTCTAAATCCCTAGGTAAGGAAACTACGTCTTCCCGATCTCGAGATGGCATGCATGGAACGTACAAAGACTGAAGCGCGACAGTTTGTCGTTCGCGGCCGCGTGCAGGGAGTCGGCTTCCGCTGGTTTGTGGAGCGAGAGGCGCAGGCGCTGGGCATCGCGGGTTGGGTGCGCAACAACCCCGATAGCAGCGTGGAAGTGCTGGCGGTCGGCACTCGCGAGCAATTGTCAGCCTTACGTGGGAAACTGCGGGAGGGGCCGCGGGCGGCCCGAGTGGATGATGTGCAAGAGTTCGAAGCCCCGGCGTCGACAGATCTTAAGACCTTTCGTATTGAAGGAGCCTGGTAAGTTGACAGCAGAACCCAGACCGGCACAATTCGATGGTAACTATCTGAAGCAACTCATCCGCAGTGTGCCCGATTTTCCCAAGAAGGGCATTCTTTTTTACGACATCACCACCATGCTGAAGGACAAGCTGGGCTTCGCCAAAGTGATTGATGCCCTGTCAGAGCAATACATTGGACGCCACGTTGACCTGGTACTAGGCATCGAAGCGCGAGGATTTATTTTCGGTCCGGCCTTAGCCTACCGCCTCAATGCCGGGTTCGTTCCCGTGCGCAAGCCCAGGAAGCTGCCCGCTGAGACTGCCAAAGTCACCTACGCGCTCGAGTACGGGCAGGATTCGCTGGAAGTCCACAAGGACGCCATCCAGAAGGGACAGAGGGTAATCATCGTTGATGACTTGCTGGCGACCGGCGGCACCGCCCTGGCAACCATTGAGTTGGTCGAGCAACTGGAGGGGAAAGTGGAGAGCCTGGCTTTCATCGTAGAATTGGACTTCCTGAAAGGGCGCGCTCGCCTGGCGCCACATGAGGTGATTTCGCTGCTGCACTACGATCAGTAGCTGCGGATCCACTCGCCCCCCTTCTCCCAAGACTGTCCTTCCGGACATGGCACTCTCGTCTTTACGCTGACCAGCAAAATTATTGGCAGGCGATCTCAGTCCTCATATAGTGAATCATTCCCGGGACGTTTTTATCGCCTCGCGCTCATTAAGGCCAGCGTCATGTGCCCGCGGAGTGATCTGCCATGGAAACACCCTCAACGGCTTCGCCCACGGAAACGGGAAGCGCAAAAGACTACATTGGCGCCTTTGCCAATGCAGTAGCGTTGTTTGGCACGCCTGCAGCGGGAGGGGACATCTTCTCGCACATGCCCTCCTTACTGGTGGCCAACTTTGATGCCGTCCGCTCGGAACTGTGGCTGTGGGACGAATCGTCCAGCTCCGCTTACCTCACCAACGCGGCCGGACGGGAAGGCAGTCATCGCCGCGATTTCAGCACGTCAGGCGTGGGAGCGATCGGCAAGGCGGTGGGCTCGCAGAAGCCACTCTACAATGCCCCGCTGGTCACGGCCGGAGACGATGACCGGGAATTCGCCATCCGTACCGGACTGACCCATGTTTCTGCCTATCCGCTGATCGCGCGCGGCAGGTTTATCGGGGTCTCGGCTAACTACACGCTACAGCCGGTGGACAAGGACCTGCTGCAGTGGTGGGAGCTCTGCGCGCAAATTGGCGCCGCCAGCCTCCAGCAGGTACTCACCGATCGTGAGAATCAGAAAACCATCAGCCAGTTGGCGCTGCTGTTCGAAGCGACTCGGCTGCTCAATTCCACCCTCGATTTGGCGGAGTTGCTGGAATTGATTTTGAAAATCGCGCGCACCGAGGTGAAGGCAGATCGGGGCAGCGTGTTCCTGGTGGATGGCAAGAACAGAGAATTGTGGTCGATTGTGGCTCAGGGCCTGGATCATCAGGAGATTCGCCTTCCCTTCGGGCGCGGTGTCGCCGGCCGCGTAGCAGTCACTGGCGAGACCATTAATGTCCAGGATGCCTACGAGCTCGACTACTTTGAACGCAGCTTCGATCAGCGAACCGGTTATCGCACCAAATCGCTGCTTTGCCTGCCCATTCGACATTCTGCCGGACACATTGTGGGCGTGATCCAGTTGCTCAACCAACAGACCAGCGGACAATTCACCAAAGAAGACGAGGAGTTCCTCGCCAAGCTCTCCGGTCATATGGCGATGGCCTTGGAAAATGCCCGCATGCATCGCGATGCTCTCGAGAAGCAGCGCTCGAACCGGGAATTGGAGATGGCGCGCGGAATCCAGCGCAGCCTGTTGCCGGAGGCTCCCCCGGTCATACCCGGCTATGACCTGGCAGTTGCCAGCGAACCCTGCGCGGATGCTGGAGGAGACTATTACGACTTTCTGACCCTCGGTCCACAGACCATGCTGCTGGTACTAGCCGATGTCGAAGGTAAAGGCGTTGCCTCTGCCTTGGCGATGTCGAACCTACAGGCCTCCCTACGCGCGCTGGTGATGCATCTGCATTCGCTCGAAGTGGTGATGCTGTCGCTCAACGAGATGATCCTCAACGACAGCCGGTCGAAAAAGTTCCTGAGCATTTTCCTGGGGCTCGTCGACACGCGGCGCAACGTGTTGCACTTCATCAATGCCGGACATGTGCCCCCGTTGCTGATTAATGGGCAAACCGGCCAGTCCTCGAAGCTCGCCTCTGGTGGATCGGCGATCGGGCTCCTTCCCGGGGTGGAGTATGCCAAGGGGACGGCGAAGCTTGAGACGAGCGATGTCCTCGTGTGCTGCAGCGACGGAGTGGTGGACGCGACCAGTAGACAAGGGGAAACGTTCGGCGCGGATCGGCTGGGCGCATGCGTGGCCGCGCATCGTGAGCAGCGGGCAGAATCGATCATCGCTTCGGTTCAGAAGGAACTCAACAACTTCGCCGCCGGCGGCACCCACGTGGATGACAAGGTGCTGGTAGTCATGAAGGTGACCAAGGAGCGGGCGGAGTAAGGACGTTACGGATCTTCGCTAAGATGACACCTTTATTTCTTCTACTACCAACTGCGCGCCGCTAGGCAGATAGCCCTTCCTACGAAACCAATCCTCCATCGCACTCTTCAGCCGATCCACGGAAACGCGCGCCCCAATCTGCATCTCACCGTCAGCGACCGGCAGGGTATCGTCGAATACCGGGTCGTTCGTGAAGTTCCGCATCGCGAAGCTGTCGAGCCACTTGATAGGTGCGGTATGGCGCTGACCGTCCACTGCGTACTCGATCCGCACTTTGCGCGCGAACATGATGTGATTGTAATCATAGGAGGGCGTGTTGCTAGCCGAAGTTCCCCGCTGGCCTGAGGTTTGACGCTCCTGAAAAGCCGCCGATATACTTTGACGTGGAGTGCGAAATGTCGCTTTCTACCCTGATTGTGGATGACGAGCAGCTGGCCCGCGACGAGCTGGCGTTCCTGCTGAAATCCGTCGACGACCTCGAGGTCGTCGCCCAGGGCCGCAACGGTGTCGAAGCCGTGAGTCTGATCAAGGAGCACTCTCCTGACCTGGTCTTTCTCGACGTGCAGATGCCCGGCCTCGACGGCTTTGGGGTAATCAAGAAGCTGATTGATAAGAAAGTTCGTCTTCCCCAGTTCATCTTCGCTACGGCCTATGACCAGTACGCGGTTAAGGCATTCGAAGTGAATGCCGTCGATTACCTTCTGAAGCCCTTCGACAAGAAGCGAGTGACTGAATCGGTACAGCGCGCGCGCAAGAAACTGCAGGCAGCTGTAGCACCTTCCGATCGCGTCGATGCCCTGCTCAAAATGCTCGAGGGCAAGGAAGAGGACAAGAAGAAGACACCTGCCAAGATTCTGCTGAAATCTACAGGACGCCTCTTCCTGCTCGATCAGAAAGACATCAGCTTCGCTTCTATCGAGGATGGCGTGATTACCGTCGTGACTCCGGCGATGGAAGGTCAATCCAATTGCCGTACCCTGGAAGAACTGTTCGATAGCCTGGATCCCAACCTTTTCTGGCGCGCTCACCGCTCCTACCTGGTGAACATCAACCGCATCCGCGAGGTCGTGCCCTGGTTCAAGAGCTCTTACATGCTGCGCATGGATGACAAAAAGCAGACGGAGGTCCCGGTAAGCCGGGCCCAGACCAAGCGTCTGCGGGAACTCTTCCGGCTGTAGCAGCAATCCCCGCTGCTTTTGACTAGGGTGGGATAATTTACGAACCACCCGGAACGAACCACCCGGAACGAACCACGTGGGAACGGACGTCCTCGTCCGTTCAGGTCGAGGCGCAGCCTCGACTCCTTCGACAAATTCTTAGGACGTCATCCTGAGCGCGGACAGTAGAGTTTGTGTGGGACAGGCGATCTCGCCTGTCCACCTCGTCCGAGTCGAAGGCCCTATGTGTTTTCCAGAGCAAACAACCCTGAGGGTGCCCCACCCGAAACTTTGACCTTGCCCTGACGAGACAAGCCCCAGGTTACCGCTCGTTACTCCCGCTGTTACCGAAGTGACATTTACACCCCTGACCGAGCGTACATAGAATGGCCCCGTTGTTAGGCAGTTCTGGGGGAGGGCTGCCGTGGCGTCCTGGTTCCGCAAGGTCCAGGGCGCTTCTAATTTTTGGGGATCTGGAGCGGCCTCGCCTTGCGTGAGTCAACCACCCTTCCGCCGGCTTTTTGGCGTGCTTCCGGCGCTCCAATTGCCAGCTATGCCGCGCTCGTCAGGATCACCGGCTCACTGCGGGTAATCATGATAGTGTGCTCGTGATGGGCGCTTAGCTTGCGGTCCCGCGTCCGCACCGTCCACCCATCCTGACCGAGAAAAACATCGCCCGTCCCGGCCGAAATGATCGGTTCCACCGTGATCACCAGGCCTTCAGTCAGCAGCTCGTTCGAGTTTGGATCGGGGTAGTTAGGTACCGACGGCTTTTCGTGAATAGTGCGCCCGATGCCATGGCCGCAGAGGTCGCGAATTACGGAGAATCCGGCACGGTGTACTTCTTCTTCGACAACCCTCCCGATTTCCCGCACTGGCTGTCCCGCTCGGGCAACACCCAAAGCTTTTTGGAAGGCCTTCTCGGCGCAATGGGCCAGGCGGCGGGCCACTGAGCTGGTCTCTCCCACGGCCACGGTGATGGCGGCATCGGCCATGTAGCCGTCCTTCTCGACGGTAACATCGAGCTTTAACAGGTCGCCTTCGCGCAAAGGCCGGTTGCCGGGAATCCCGTGAACCGCCTCATCATTCACGCTGATGCAAACCGATCCAGGGAAGCCGTAAACCAGCACGGGTGCAGACTTTGCGCCTTCCTCGCGCATGACGTTGGCGCCGATCGCGTCCAGCTCCCCCGTGGTGACGCCACGACGTGCTGCCTGCTTCATCGCCAGCAGCATCTTGGCAACAACCACTCCGGCGGCTCGCATTCCCTGCAGCTCTTCTTCACTCGTAATCGACACAAATCTCTCCGGTTGTTGGATGTCCCAAAACGGGGTGGGGCTGCAACCTGCGCCCACAGGCCGCTTGCGACCTTCTTACGCAATCCGCATCATATAGGTTACGATACTAGCCGGTTCCCCCAGGCTCTTATTTGGTGGCTCGGAACACGGATTAAGCGCAATTATCGCTATGGCGCAATTATTTGAAGATTGGGAGAGTTCAGGAAGAATATGGCGAATGAGTTGATTTTTGAGGTCACTGACGCGAACTTCGATCAGCAGGTGCTGAAATCGGATCAGCCGGTAGTAGTGGATTTCTGGGCAGCCTGGTGCGGCCCGTGCCGTGCACTGGCGCCTATCGTTGACGAAGTGGCCAATACCTATACCGGCAAAATCAAAGTCGGCAAGATGGATGTGGACAAGAACGTAGCCACACCCCAGCGCTACAACGTGCGCGGAATTCCCACTCTGTTGCTGTTCAAGGGCGGACAGGTTGCCGAGCAGATCGTGGGCTACGTGCCCAAAGAAACCATCCAGAAGGCTATCGACAAGCATTTGGCGTAATTGCCGGGGACCCTCATAACAAACATCGAGCCCAGCCAGAATTGGCTGGGTTTTTTTGCGATGCCAGCGAATCCGATTCGTGCCTAGTATTTGCGCAGCACTCCGATCACCCTCCCCTGCACTTGGACCGCTGCGGCGGGAACGATGATGGGCTGCATGCGGATATTCGAGGGCTGGAGTCGGATTTTCTCTCCTTCAGCGTAGAAGCGCTTCAAAGTAGCGTCGGAGCCATCCACCAGCGCCACCACGATCTCACCATTGCGCGCTGTCTGGGCCTTCTCGACAATCACAAAATCACCATCCACGATGTGTTCATCCTGCATCGACTCGCCGGTAACCCGCAGAACGAAAACATCTTTGGACTGTGTGAAGTCAGAAAGTGACAGCGTCTCCGGATTTTCGAGGGCCTCAACCGGCCTGCCGGCAGCGATCCGCCCCACCAGCGGCAGCGTCAACGCACTGGCAACGATCGATTGCTTCACCCGGCCGCGCGGCGGAATCAGGTCAATCGACCGGCTGCGGTTGTAATCGCGCCGCAGCAGTCCCTTTTTCTCCAGATTGGTGATGTGCTTGTGCACAGTAGCCAGCGAGCTGAGCCGCAATCCGTCCCCGATCTCCTCAAAGGAGGGAGAGTAGCCATGCTGCTGCACAAATTCTGCGATGAAGTCGTATACCTGCCGCTGCCGCCGCGTGAGAGCCATACTCGATTCCTCTGCCCTTGCCCGAATTCTGTGCAAAGTATTAGCGAAGAGAAGGCGAAAGTCAATCTTTGGATGAAAAAACTCGTGCGTAGGCAGATGCCCGTTGCCACCCATCGGGCGTCACCAAAACCCGTTGCGATTAGGAAAGCACCCCTCAAGGAGTCCGCGGTGCGCGTGTTGCCAGGATCTGCTCGACGGCTTCGATGGCGATCTGCAACTCTTCGTCTCGGGTATAGAAATGCGGCGACATGCGGACGCCAGCGAAAGGTCGCCAGTCCACCAGCACATCGCGCTTAAGGAGTTCTTCGCAAACGCGCTTCGAGTCGGGCATGTCGATGGAAACGGTGCCGCCGCGATGTTCGGGATCGCGTGGCGACATGACGCACCAGCCGCGCTCGTCAGCGAGGCGAATCAATTCGGCGGTTTGGCGCCTCGACTTGGCGCGGATCGCGGGAATCCCGGCCTCGAGAATGATTCTGAGTCCAGGGCGAGCAGCATAAAGTGCCGGGATATTCGGGGTTCCCGTCATGAATCGGTACGAGGTGTTGGCATAGCGTTGTGGGCCCACTTCAAACGCAAAGGGATCGGCGTGAGCAATCCAGCCGGTGAATTTAGGTTCGAGTTGGCGCCCGAGATCGGGGCGGACATAAAGAAAGGCCACACCCGGTCCGCCACAAAGCCACTTGAGAACGCCGCCGCAGGCAAAATCCACGTTCAGCGCCTCGATATCGATCGGCACCGATCCAAGAGACTGGAAGATATCAAGCAACACCATCGCCCCCACCCGGTGGGCCTTCTCCACGATGGCCTTCGCGTCCTGGATATAGGCGCTGCGAAAGATGACGTGAGACATCGGAACGATCAGAGTGCGCTCGTCGATGGCGTCGAGCATGGCCTCGAGCGGCACATGAATGCCGTCGGTGGGAACCACATGCACCTGCGCCCCGCGCGATTGCTGGGCATGCCAGAAGTACATCAAAGAGGGAAAGTTCAGATCGCAAAACACAACCTTATTGCGACTGCTGGAAAAATCCAGGCAGGAAGCAACGATCGCCTGGCAGGTAGTAACGTTCTGGTGGGTGGAAACAGATCCCAAAGGTGCGTTCATGAGCGCGCCAATTTCGCTGCCCACAATTGCACCCAGCATCCACCATCTTTCCTCCCAGGCTCGGACTCCGCGCGTGGCCCATGTTTCGGCGTAGCCATGCATCGCTTCATAAACACCTCGCGGCATCGCACCCAGGGAATTGCTGATGAGGTAGGTGGTCTTCTCCAGGATAGGGAATTCGGTCCGGTAGCGCAGCAGCGGATCGGGCATCCGAGGCATTCTAGTGAGGAGGGCAGAACCCGCAAAGCCACTCGAACCAACGCCACAACTAAGCCGCGGCATGCAACAAAGGGGTAAGGCAAAAGTCGCACCTTGGTGAAGCTTCGGTGCATTGCCGCGGCAGTTACCTCCGCTTACAATACGCTGGCTCGGGTAGAATCGCCGCCAAAGAGGTAAACTCGTCTTTTCTGGCCGAATCCCTCATGTCCGACACGGCTAAGCACCTGGAAAAAGCGGAAAAACTGCTGCAGAGAGGCAAACTCTCCCAGGCCCTGGGAGAATTCCAGGCAATTCTCGAGGAGGATCCTGACAACGACTCCATCCGCCAGCGCGCTGTGGATGTTTGTCTATCGCTGAACCAACCGAACGAAGCCATCAACCTGCAGGCGGAATTGTTTGATCGCCAGGTTTCCAGCGGTCATGTAGCGGAGGCGATTAACAGCTACAAACGCCTGCTGCGGATGGGTGGCGCCACGCATGCCCGCACATTGCAATACGCGGAGTTGCTGGAAGCCTCAGATCCGCGCGAAGCCATGGAAACCTACAGCGTGGTGGCCAACGAGCTGATCGGCGCTGGCAAGAAGCAGGAGGCCCTCGAGGCCATCCGTCGCGCAGTAACCCTGGACCCCTCGGCGGAGAATCTCCGGCGCGAGGGCGAATTGGCGGCGCAACTGGGCGAAGAGGCCGAGGCGGCGATCGCCTTCCTGCTGCTCGGCCAGCTGGAGGAACGCAACGGGCGGCATGGAGATAGCTGGTTTCAGCGCGCCTACAAGTTGAATCCCAACGATCCCGAGATTGCCCAGGCGGTAGGCATGATGCTGCTCAACCGCGGAGATCACGAGGGCGCGCGAGCTGCACTGAAGCAGTTCGCCGACTATCCCGATGCGCCCAGAGAACTGCGCCAGATGTACGTCGAAGCCCTGCTGGGAGAAAGGCGCTTGGAGGAAGCGGAACCTATCGTTTGGGCGCTCTATGAACAGGATTCTCAGGCCGGAATGCCGCTGGTGGGACGGCTGCTCAGCGAATATCTCGACCAGAAGAAAGACCGCCAGGCAGTGGCCCTGACCCGCAGGCTGGAGGAATCAGTGCACAGCGCCGGCAGCGTCCGCGAGTTTCTGGCCATGGTACGGGAGATTACGCAGAAGCATCCACCCGGCGTCGAGTACCTGGAATACATGGTGGAGCTGTACAACTCTGCCAATCGTGAACCAGAGTACTGCGAAGCCCTGCTGCGGCTCTTCGAATTGCATTTCGCCGCCCGAAATTATGGCAAGGCTGCCGAGTGTCTCGATCGGGCCGCTGAAGTGGATGCCTACGAGCCCGGCCACGAGCGTCGCCTGGAACTTCTGCGTGGCAAGATAGATGCCAACCGCTTCAACGCTATCGCCAACCGCCTGGCAGTGGCAGCTAAGGCGTCCAAACCAATCGAGGAAGATAGTAGCGAAGCCGAGCCTCCCCCGCCGCCGACCGAGCAGGAACCGACTGTAATCGAGGATCTGATGCTGCAGGCGGAGATCTTCCTGCAGTACTCCATGCGATCGCGCGCAATGGAGCGACTGGAGCGTATCAATAAGCTGTTTCCGCGGGAAGAAGAGACACGGGAAAAACTCCGCCAGCTATACATGACGGCGGGTTTTGTCCCGAAATACGAATCGCAGGCAGTGCTTGCCGGAACTAATGGCGCTCCTCCTGCCCCAACCGGCGGAGCGGATGAAAACGCGGTCGACAACTTCGCGCGTGTGACCGAGATCACGCGCAACATCTCACGGCAGGGCAGTGTCAAGGCGGTTCTGTTCACGGCGGTAAACGATGCCGGCCGTCATTGGAACGTGAGCCGATGTGTCGCCGGGTTGTGCTCTCCAGGGAAGCCGCCATCGGCCGCCATCGAATATTGCGCTCCCGGGGTGAAGCAGTCGGAAGTCATGGCGCTGGTGAAACTGATCTCCACTCTGCAAGCCCTGGCGGTCAAGCACAAAGGCAGCGTGGCGATCGTCGATGCCGATTCTGCGGCGGAACTGGAGCCCATCCGCAACTTCGTCAGCGCGCTCACCATTCAATCCCTCATGGCAGTCCCATTAATAGATGGCAACGAGCATGTCGGCATCCTGATCCTGGAACAGTGCGATGCACAGCGTACCTGGCGCACCGTGGACGACGTGGTGCTGAAGACGGTCGCCGAGCAGATCGTCATGGCGGTCAACAACGCCAAGCTGCGCAGCCTGGTTAAGACGCTGGCGGTCACGGATGAAAAATCAGGTCTGCTGAAACGGTCTTCGTATCTGGATGTGCTGTTGTCCGAGGTGCGGCGCGGCTTGCAGCAGAGTTCTCCCGTAACCGTCATCCTGCTCAATATTGGATCCGCCGGAGCCCTCGTGAAGGAGATTGGCGAGCCGGCGGTAGAGTCGGTAATGCAGGAGGTCGGACAAGTGGTCACTGGGCACCTGCGTCAGAACGATGTCCCAGTACGCTACGACCTGACCACCATAGCGCTGATCGTAACCGATACCAGCGAGAAGACTGCGTTCCTGATCCTCGACAAGCTGCGCAAAGTTCTGGCGCCGGTGAAGTTGCCAAACGGCGAGTCAGTAGTGGTGAATGCAGGAATTGCCGAAGCGGTGATGCAGCCACGTTTCGACGCAGTGGACATCGTCACTGAAGCCATCAACCGCGTGGAGGATGCTCTGGAACTGGCGCGCCACGAAGGCGAGAACAAGGCGCACGCTCTCTCAGCCAACCTCGATACGGCTGACATGAGCGCGTGATTATCGCTCGCTCCCTCGCTATCGCCCGCGCTGCCCTGGTTGTCTCCGCTCAGCCGTGGCTGATACACTGAATTGTTGTTTCGGACGAGCGTTCGAAAAATCAGTTCCTCTCTTGCAGGCCAGGATTACATGCCAAACACAACTGAAATTGCTATTGTTAGCGGCGCTCGCACGCCGATGGGACGTTATTGCGGGAAGTTGCGGGATTTCACGGCTCAGGAATTAGGTGCCATCGCTGCAAAAGGCGCACTCGAACGTGCCGGCGTTGACCCCCAGGAAATTGACCACGTAATCTTCGGGAATGCCCAGCAGACCTCGGGCGACGCCATCTATGGTGCCCGCCACGTCGGCTTGCTGGCAGGCGTGCCGACTGACACGCCGGCCCTGACCGTCAACCGGCTGTGCGGATCGGGAATGCAGGCGCTGGTCAGCGCAGCGCAAATGATTCAACTGGGCGAAGCCAAAACTGTGCTGGCAGGCGGCATGGAATCTATGTCGCAGGCGCCGCATGTGATCCGCGGCATGCGCTGGGGCGTTGGCCTGGGCGAAGGCAAGCTGGAAGATTCACTCATGGTGGCTCTCCTCGACAGCTATTGCGGCCTGACCATGGCGAACACCGCCGAGCTTTTGGGCGAACAGCAGGGCATCACGCGTGAGATGCAGGATTGCCTGGCGCTCCGTTCACAGCAACTGGCGGAAGGAGCGTATCGCGCAGGGCGGCTGCCGGAAGAGCTGGTGCCGGTTCCGCTGAAGAACAAGCGGGGCGAGCCCACGGGTGAGATGTTCACCGAGGACGACCATCGTCGCCCAGAGACAACCATCGAGGGCCTGAGCAAGCTGAAGCCAGCCTTTTCCAAGAATGGGACGGTAACCGCAGGCAATGCCAGCGGAATCGTGGACGGCGGCGCGGCCACAGTGGTAATGAAGCTGGACGAAGCACAGAAGCGAGGCCTGAAGCCGCTGGGCCGCATCGTGAGCTGGGGTATTGCGGGAGTCGAACCCAAGCTGATGGGCCGCGGTCCGGTGCCGGCAACGCGAATGGCGCTGCAGAAGGCAGGCTTGAAGCTCGAGGATATCGACCTCATAGAGCTAAACGAAGCCTTCGCCGCGCAATACCTGGCGGTTGAGAAGGAACTGGGCCTTGACCGCAATCGCGTAAACGTCAACGGCGGCGCAATCGCTCTCGGGCATCCGCTGGGCGCGACCGGTACGCGGCTGGTGATCACCCTGCTCAACGAACTGCGCCGGCGTAAGAAGAAGTACGGCTTAGCCACTGCGTGTATCGGCGGAGGACAGGGGATCGCGATGATTGTGGAGGCGATCCAGTAAGGCTCCGATTCACCTTTGTGATCCTTCGTGTCCTTTATGGTAAGCGTTTTTTTGCTTAGGAGAAATTCATGATCATCCGAAAGGTTGCCGTTTGTGGCTGCGGTTTGATGGGATCAGGCATCGCGCAAGTCTGCGCAACGGCGGGGTTCGATGTCACCGTGCTTGAGACTGAACAGAAATTCCTGGACAAGGGCTTTGCTGGAATCGAGAAATCTTTGGCAAAATTTGCCGACAAAGGCAATCTCAAGGAGCCGCCAGATGCGATTCGCCGTCGCATCCGCGGCACGACCAAAGCCGAGGATCTTGCCGATTGCGACGTGGTGATCGAAGCCATCATCGAAAACATCCTGGAAAAAAAAGAGCTCTATGAGCGTTTGAGCAGAATCGTAAAGCGGGATGCGATTCTGGCCACCAACACTTCCTCGATCTCGGTGACAGAGCTGATGACAGCCACGCCGCTGCCGGAGCGCTTCGTCGGGTTGCACTTCTTCAATCCTGTGCCGCTGATGAAACTGGTGGAAGTGGTCAGGACCATCGCTACCGATCCCGAAGTTTACGAAATCGTGTACCAGTTTGCGCAGAAGCTGGGAAAGGTGCCGGTGCGCACCAGTGACCGCACGGGGTTCATCGTAAATCGGCTGCTGGTGCCTTATCTGCTCGACGCAATCCGCGCCTACGAAGAGGGAGTTGGATCGATCAGCGATATAGATACTTCCATGAAGCTGGGATGCGGATACCCCATGGGTCCATTTACGCTTCTGGATTTCGTCGGCCTGGATACGACGTACTACATCACCCACGTGATGTTCGACGAGTTTAAGGAGCCGCGCTTTGCATCGCCGCCGCTGTTGAAGCGCATGGTGCTGGCGGGCTGGATGGGGCGCAAGAGCGGGAAAGGATTTTACGATTACGCGAATCCGGAAAAACCGCTCCCGCAGGACGCGGCGCTGCGCGGCCTGGCAGAGGAGAAGGCCGGAGTCGCGGCAGACTGAGAAAAGTACGCATTAAGAAGTTTGATCTACGATTTGAGAATCGGAATCACTGAACGAGGATGAACATGGCTACTGCTGTGCTGGCTGTCACGTACGAAAATCTGCTGTTCGAAAAGAAAAACGCTATTGCCTACGTCACCGTGAACCGCCCTAAGGTGCTTAACGCGCTGAATATGGCAACCATGGAGGAACTGAGGTCAGCATTTACCGCCATCAAGAACGATCCTGAGGTAAGGGTGGCCATCTTGACCGGTGCGGGCGAGAAGGCGTTCATCGCGGGTGCGGACATTAACGAGCTTGCCAAAAATAATTCCGTAGAAGCGAAACAATACACGCATCGCGGCCAGGCCGTGCTGGATCTGATCGAGAATCTGGGCAAGCCGGTGATCGCCTGTATCAACGGATTCGCTCTCGGTGGAGGATGTGAGATCGCCTTGGCCTGCACCATGCGCTTCGCCAGCGAGAATGCCAAGCTCGGTCAGCCGGAGGTGAAGCTGGGAATCATTCCCGGTTATGGCGGGACGCAGCGCTTGCCACGGCTGGTGGGAAAAGGTCGCGCCATGCAGTTGGTACTCTCTGGGGAGATGATCCCTGCGCAAGAAGCCGCACGGATGGGACTGGTAAATGAGGTGGTCGCGGCGGCGGAATTGATCCCACGCGCTGAGGCGGTCGCTCACAAGATCATTGCGAATGCTCCGCTGGCAATCGAATACGCCATGGAGGCCGTGAACCGCGGGATGGAGATGACGCTTGCAGAAGGTCTTTTCCTGGAAGCCACGCTGTTTGCTGTCTCGTGTGCGACCGAAGACAAGAAAGAAGGGACGACCGCCTTCTTGGAGAAGCGGGCCCCACAGTTCCGAGGAAAATAACCGGAAAATCTGGTAATTGTGTTATGGAGTCTGAGGCGTGTTGTGCCCGGACGTCGCACGATTTTCAGGTCGGCTAACCTCGGTTTCGACCCCATGTTCGACTCATGATCCGATCGATCCACAAATTGCTGGTAGCCACAAGCCACGAAGACTACCGCGCTTTGACGGCGTTCTTCGAGGCGCTCGGCGTGTTCAACGGCGAAACCTGGGACGGTGAACGCAGCCGCGGTAGCAAGTTCAATGCGCCTGACGGAGGTGTAGAGGTTGGTTTCGGGCGGGGCTTTCCCGATGCGGATCTGGTAATTGAGGTGGATAACGCGGATGTCACCTACGACATCGCCCAGCGGCGCGGACTGCCTGTGGTGCAAGAAATTTCTGACGTCGAGTGGGGAGCGCGTCTGTTCTTGCTGGAAATGCCGGCAGGAGCCGGAAGACTGGCCATCTTTTCGTATAAAGAAGCGCACCGAAATAAGTCCCTGGAAGGCGAGCTGGACGCGCGCGGCTTGCGCTTCGCAGTCGTGCTCAGTCGTTTCAATGCATTCATCACAGAACGTCTGCTGGCAGGTGCGCTGGACACGCTCCACCGCATGGGCGCCAATCAAGATAATGTTGAAATCGTCAGGGTGCCCGGGGCATTTGAAATTCCCAACGCGGCCCGCACACTGGCACAGAGCGGGAAATATGACGCTGTGATCTGCCTTGGGTGCCTGCTGCGCGGCGACACTCTGCATTACGAGGTGATCGCCAACGAAGTCGCGCGGGGGATCGGACAATCAGCCCAGGAAACGGGAGTGCCACATGCGTTTGGCGTCCTTACCTGCGACACCCTGGAGCAGGCCATTGATCGGGCCGGGCTGAAAGCCGGAAATAAGGGAGTTGAAGCCGCGCTTGCGGCAGTGGAGATGGCACGGTTGAAAAAGAAAGTGCTCAGCCGGTGAACCCGATGCCAGCCCTTGGCATAAAAATGAGCCGTAAATAGGAATGGTGGATGGGAGTACGGCGCAAATCCCGAGAACTGGCTCTGCAGATGCTCTTTCAGGCGGATATGGGCAAGCAGACACCGGAGCAGGTGCGCCGGACCTTCTGGGCCGAACGCAACGACACCGAAAGTGAGGTTCGCGGCTTTGCCGATGATCTGTTTCGCGTGGCCAGCGATCGCGCCGAAGAGATTGACAGCCTGATCGAGAAGCACGCCGAAAACTGGCGGATGGAGCGAATGACCGCCGTCGATCGCAATGTCATGCGTGCGGCAGTGGCCGAATTTGTCGGCTTTCCCGCGACACCAGGTCCGGTGGTCATCAACGAAGCGCTGGAAATTGCGCGTAAGTTTTCTACCCCGGAGTCAGTGAACTTCATTAATGGTGTGTTGGACAGCGTGGCTAAGGATTTGGAAGCCACCCGGCGGGAAGTGCCATCAGAGGGGTGAATTATGACTTGGACGGATGAAGCCAACGCCATTGTTGATGAATTACTGCGCGAGTTGCCGGCGCCGGAGCGCGATCCGGTGCGCGAGTCAGCAACCTCGCGGGCTGAGATGCAGACCACCGAAGAGGGCGAGGACGAGGTAGCGATGGAGACTGCAGTGCGAGCGTTCATCGAGGCTACGCCCGCAGATCTCCGCAATCGGCTGAAACACACGTTGACGTATCACGGCATCGATCCCGAGGAATTCCAGGAAGCATTCGCGTCCTAAGGAGCGTTTGTCGCAAATTGACTAGGCATTCGCAATCAACGCTCTCCTTCCTTCTCATCCGTCACTTCCCCGTCCCGGGGGTTCCCTGATTTTTCGCTATCCGCTCGCGCTCGGCCTGGGTCCACTGGCAGATGGCATTGCGTTCGGCGGTTGAGAGCGCGGTCCCCGAGTGCACCCAGGTATAGGACCGCTCGGGCATGCCGCCGTCGGCAACCTGGTCGCATATGTCCCCCAGCTTATCGGAGGCCCGCTTCGAATCGTATTTGGCCCAATCAGACATGTCGAAGTGGCGGCGCCCTTCATTCACGTCGTCGATAACAATCCACGAAACCGGCGCAAAATTCGAATACCAGGGCCAGCGCGTCTTGTACGAGTGGCAATCGCGGCACGAATGATTCAGGATGGCAGCCACATCAGGCGGCGGTTGCGTATGCGCCAGCAGGGTACGGGCAGGATCCTCCGGCGGATTGGTCTTGCGCGGACGGACCAGCTGCGCCCCAACCACCACGATCAAAACAGCAAGCCAGAATTTAGCGGTGCGGCTCATAGAGATGGGCCAAAATGATTTTCCAGAATTGGCGCAGAATTGGAAAGTTCAAAACAGTGTGTTCTGGCGCTGCCCGGGCTTGATGCCGAAGTGCTCGTAAGCTAAATGGGTAGCCACCCGGCCGCGGGGCGTGCGGTTAAGAAAACCGATCTGGATGAGAAAAGGCTCATAGATTTCTTCAATGGCGTCGCGCTCTTCTGCCAGGGCTGCGGCGAGCGCGTCCACCCCCACCGGTCCTCCCTGGTAATTCTGAATGATCGTGAGCAGCAGCTTGCGGTCGATGGCATCGAAGCCGTGCTTATCCACTTCTAGCATTTCCAGGGCCGCCTGGGCCGTGCCCTGGTCGATTTTGCCAGCTCCACGGACCTGGGCATAATCACGGGCGCGACGCAACAGGCGGTTGGCTATTCGCGGCGTCCCGCGCGCTCGGGAAGCAATTTCAAAAGCGCCAGCCTCATCAACGCTGACGCCCAGAATTTCTGCCGAGCGTTTCACGATGATCTTTAAATCCTCGTGCGTGTAGAACTCCAGGCGCAGCACAATACCGAATCGCGACCGCAGCGGCGCAGAAACTAGCCCAGCGCGGGTAGTGGCTCCGATAAATGTAAAGGGCTTGATCTCCATCGTGTGGGTGCGCGCTGCTGGCCCCTGGCCGATCATGATGTCGAGCTTGTAATCCTCCAGCGCCGTATACAGCAGCTCTTCCAGAACCGGCTGCAGCCTGTGGACCTCGTCGATGAATAGCACCTGCTTCTGCCGTAGGTTGGTGAGCACCGCTGTAAGGTCGCCCTTGATCTGTAACGCTGGGCCTGAGGTCTGCTGAAACGGCACCCCCAGCTCGTTGGCGATGATGGTCGCCAACGTGGTTTTGCCCAGCCCCGGCGGACCATAGAGCAGCACATGGTCGAGAGCTTCGCCGCGGGAGCGCGCCGCCTGGACGGCAACCGCTAGGTTTTCCTTCAGCTTGGCCTGCCCGATGAACTCCTGCAGCCTCTGCGGACGAAGCTTGAGATCAAAAGACGCGTCGTCTTCGACCGGCGCGGCCGAAACGATTCGTTCACGGTTTTCCTGGTCTGAGATCGAGGGAGACACTCAGCGCGATACTAAGCTGAAATTCCGTTGGAGGCAATCGCGAGCTATTAGGTTCTACACGCGACCACGGCCTGTTCAGGAGAATGCAGATTCGGACAAGCCTGCCATGCTGAGCGAGGGCCGGGCATATAGCCCCCGGCCCGAGTCAAAGGACCCGCTGTTTTCTAAACAGCAAGGCTCTACTCGGGTGCCGAGAAGAATCCTGCCCTGCCACTCTACGGTTCCGTGCGGATGGCGCCGACTTCGGCGATCACTTCCTGTTCCACCGGAATCGAGTCTTCGTAGGTAACGCGCATCAGGCGGACGCGGCTACCGCGGCTCTGCGCCAGACCTTGGGCAAGCGCGAAATCGTGGAAGGTGGCCAGAAGTTCCCAGCGGTTGCCGGTCTGATGCATGATCTCGTATTGCTGAAAGCGAGCCATAGCCATTTCCTTCCGCGAGCGAATTCTGGCGGCCAGACAGCGCGCAACTTAACCGTGCAAAGTGGCGGCTCTACCCGTGGCAGCGGCGCGAGGCGGGTACCCAGCCCCTCGGGGGAGAGGAATATTCTCCCAAGCGCTTGCTGCGCGCAATAGCGTACTAAAGGACATGTCCGTTAACTGTTTGGTTCCTCGGGGAAACCAGCCGACTCTCAGAAGCTGTCATCTTGAGCGAGGACGGGGCAGAAGATCCCCGTCCGAGTCGAAAGACCTGGTGTTTCCGTTGGTTCCGCAGGGTACCCATCCTGGCCTTCTTTTGGCTAGCGTAGGAGGTTGAGGCGCAGACCTCGACTATTGTTGACTGTTTCTTGCAGGAGTTTCGGACGGAACGCTCTCGCTACTCCTCTTCTTCCGCCACCTCTCCCCGCTGTGCCTTAGCCTGGGAGATGATCTTCTCCTGCTGCAGCGCAGGCACGATGTCGTAGTGATCCATCTCCATGTTGAAGCTGCCACGGCCCTGCGTCATCGAGGTCAGATCCACGCCGTAGCTGAGCATCTCCGCCATCGGAACCTCGGCTTTGACAACGGTCTTCCCGCCCTTGTTGTCCATGCCTTGAATGCGTCCGCGCCGGCTGTTGAGGTCGCCCATAATGCTGCCGGCAAACTCATCCGGAACCGTGATCTCTACCTTCATGATCGGTTCAAGCAGCGTGGGCTTGGCCTGCTCCATGGCCTTGCGGAAGGCGATGCGGCCGGCTGTCTTGAACGAAAGTTCGTTGGAATCCACTTCATGATAGGAGCCGTCGTACAGAACCACTTTGAAGTCGACCACCGGATAGCCGGCGAGGAACCCACGCTGGGCGGCTTCCACAATGCCTTTTTCCACCGCAGGAATGTAGTTCTTGGGAATCGCGCCCCCGAAGATTTCGTTGACGAACTCGAACTTACCTCCGCGCGGCAACGGCTCCATTTTGATCTTGCAATCGCCATACTGGCCGTGCCCGCCGGTTTGTTTCTTGTGCCTGCCCTGGACATCGGCACGCCCGCGAATGGTCTCGCGGTACGGAACCTTCGGTGCCTTCAGCACGACTTCGGTGTGGTAGCGCTTCTTCAGCTTGGAAACCACAACTTCAATGTGTTGCTGGCCCGTTCCAGCGATCAGGAATTCCTTGGTTTGCTCATCGCGGAAGAAGCGCAACATGGGATCTTCTTCCATCAGCTTGTGCACACCGTTGCCGAGTTTGTCTTCATCGGCGCGGGTCTTGGGTTCGATGGCGAAGGTAATTGCCGGCTCGGACAATCCGACTTCGGGGTAGCGAATTGGGGCGCCCTTATCTCCCAGTGTGTCTCCTGTGAGCGTCTCACGCAACTTGGCCACGGCGCCTATATCGCCGGCATGGAGCTCATTCACCGGAACCGCATTCTTGCCCTGCATGATCGAGAGATGCGCCAGTTTTTCGGAGGTATTGCGATTGAA
Source organism: Terriglobales bacterium (assembly GCA_035624455.1). Classification (NCBI taxonomy): domain Bacteria; kingdom Pseudomonadati; phylum Acidobacteriota; class Terriglobia; order Terriglobales; species Terriglobales bacterium. Next base: position 30,535 of record DASPRM010000103.1, on the reverse strand, counting down.
ATCCTGCACCGTGGCATCGTTCTTAAGCACACCCGAATAAACCTTGAAATAGGAAATTCTGCCGGCGAAGGGATCGTTCAGCGTCTTGAAAACGTAAGCTGACAGCGGCTCGGAATCCGCCACTTTGCGCGACGGCGGTTCGCCATTGTTCGGTGAAGGCTGGCCTTTCACCGTGCCGCGATCGGTGCCATTCGGCAAAAAATCTGTGATGAAATCCAGCAGGCGATCGACCCCGACATTTCCCAGCCCGGAGGTATAGACCACCGGAAAAATTCGGTGCTCGCGAATCGCGTCACGCAAGCCGGGCATAAGGTGCTCGTCGGGAATGGTCCCCTTATCGAAAAATTCCTCCATCAGCGCGTCGTTACCCTCGGCGATCATCTCCACCAGCTTTTCATGGCCGGCTTTGGCGGCTTCCGCCAGATCGCCAGGGATAGGCACTTCCTTTCCCTTGCCGTTGCCCCCCATGTCGTACTGGTAGGCCTTCATCTTCACCAGATCGACAACACCAGAGAAATTCTTCTCCTTGCCGATGGGAAGCTGCACCGGAATTACCGCCCGGCCAAAAGCCTCGATCACCGAGTGCAGCATGCGGTCGGCGTCAGCCCGTTCCCGATCCATCCGTCCGCCGATGATTACACGCGGCATCTCGTACTCTTCCGCGTAACTCCAGGCCTTTTCTGTCGAGACCTCCACCCCCGACACGCCATCCACGACTGCCAGCACGCTCTCCACCGCCGGCATGGCCAGCTTAGCTTCGTGGACGAACATGTTGAAGCCGGGCGTGTCGATCAGGTTGATCTTGGACTTGCCCCATTCGGCAAAAGCCAGCGAGTTCGAGATCGACATGGCACGAGACTGCTCCTCCTCGTCGAAATCAGTGGGCGCGGTGCCAGCGTCAACCCGGCCCAACTGAGGCGTGGCGCCGGCGGTGTAGAGCATGGCTGCGACCAGAGAGGTCTTGCCCGCGTCCCCGTGTCCCACCAGGGAGACATTCCGGACGTTGGAGCCTTCGTAAACTTTCATGGGTTGATTCACCTCGGAACCGCATTTGGCCCCCGAGGACTCGCGCGGGATGAGAATCCCGGAGGCAAGAACTTAACAGCAGACCGCGGGGAGCCTGCAAAACCTGTGATCCTAGCACAGGAAAAAAAACGCCTCAACGGTGGGCGTCACCGGGCAGAGGGTTTAGTTTGAAACACGCTGTGCGCGATGCTAGCGATGGATGCTGCCTGAGCTACTACGTATGGAGCGGTTGATTGCCCTGTTCCCTGTGTCGAAACCGATAAAGTGTGGCTCTTACAAGAAGCGGGTGTAAGAAGTGTGGGGACCGATGGGAGATGCACTGTTTGGACAGTACCCCAACCCTAACGTCTGCCATTCGGCTCCGGTCAGTCCCCAACGAACCAGAGTACACGCCTAGTTTCAAACTGACCCACTACCCATCACCTGCCAGATGGCGAACTCGAGTTCGTGTGCAACACGATCATCAGCGGCGCAATCGACGCTGGCTTCCAGTAGCGGTTCATGAGAAACAGATTTCCATCCCTGGTCACGTCGTAGGTGAACACATCAGTCGAAGAAACCTGGGCCCGTGCGTGTACCTGGAACAAAGGCGTCGGAGCACCGCTGGAAAAGGTTCCGTCGAACGAGACCGGCACTGCCGTCAGGGTACCCTTCGGGTCGATGTAGAACAATTCCTTCCCGTCTCCGCGCCAGCGTGGTTCGGTACCGCCTCCGCGTGAGATCTGCCACTTCCCTGCGCCGGTAGGAAACGTGGTTACGAAAATTTGCCAGCTCCCCAATTCATCGGAAGCGTAAGCCACCCATTTCCCATCGGGAGAAATCTGCCCGTTCGTCTGATTTCCTTTGCCGTTCAAGAAAGGAACTGCGGATCCTCCCTTAGCCGGAACCAGCAGCAGTTGATGCCCGGACAATCCCTGGTGTTCGCACAAAATCTGCTGATCATCCGCTGACCAGGAATTGGGAAAAATATCATCGCTGGCGCTAAGCTCCAGTCTCATCTGCTCGCGTTCCAGACCCGTAGCTCGCTTGGTGAACAGAGTGGAGTTGGCCACATTCGAACGGTAAGCCAGCGTGCTTCCGTCGCGCGACCACACCGGCACAACCACTTCGCTGGGTGAGAACGTAAAACGCATCATGCCCTTCTGGTTCACATTCTCCAGCCACACGTTGATGCTGTTTGCCTTTTGATCGCTGATGTCCAGGGCAATCCGGCTGCCATCGGGCGAAATGGCTGGATTCGCTTGCACTGCGGGCTCTCCCATACGCGATACTTCTTTGCCCGTGCGGTCCACCCAGGTCAGCACCGAGAGATCCGCCCCGGTTCTGGTGCTGTACACCAGCGTTCCGTTTTCAGAAGCCGTCAAAGCCACCCAGTAAGTGGAAGGCTGATAACCCACAGTATCCGAAATGACCGTCGCAGCGCCGGAGACTGTCGCAGACGAGGGTTCAAATGCACGGCTGACCAGATGCCGGTCGTCATCCGCGTAGAACAAGTGGCCAGAATCGATCGCAAAACTCGAATGACACAGGACCACGAGTTTTCGTTCCTTCCCATCCAGCGAACTGACATAGATACCGCTCGTGCGGTCGTCGGCGGCATTGGAAAAGTTACCTCCCCAAAAAAGAAAATGACTGCCGTCAGGCAGGAAAACAGGCCAGCGATGAGTATTTTCAGTAGCAGTTCGAATTGCCTCTGTAAGGGGAGCTGCCCCGCTGCCATCCGCGTTGACACGCCACAGCCCGACGCCCCCGACGTCCGGCGCGTAGATGATCACATTTCGACGGCCCCAGGTTCCGCCACGAGCCGACAGAGCGCTCGCCAGTACTTGCGGCGTACCGCCGGTAGTTGCCACTTTCTGCAGTTTGCCGTTGGCAAAAAAACCAACATACGCTCCATCAGGTGACAGGAACGGATAGCTTGCGCCTTCCGTTCCAGCCAAGGGCGTTGCTGCCGCAGCCCCGACATGCTGAACGTAGAGCATCGGGAGTCCGGAGTCTTCTTCCGGTGAGACGAACACCAAGATGGAACCGTCCGCCGAGAGCGCCATATGGCTCACCTCTCCGCGCACCGGGATGGCGAACTGCAAAGTCGTCAAGGCAGCCGGACGTCTTGCAACTATCCAGCTCACTCCCGCCCCGATCAGCAGAGCCGCCGCTACGGCTGCTGCAACCGCCAGTGGAAACCCCCGCGGAGCGTTGACGGTTCGGGCAGCGCTGCTGACATCGCTTCCTGAGAGCGCACTCAGCGCAAACGACAGGTCTTTGGCGGACTGAAACCTCTGTCCGGGATGCTTTTCCAGACAGCGCCGAACAATCCGTTCCAGAGCTGGAGACACCGGCCGCGCAGGATCCGACAACTCCGGTGGATCCTCCTTCAGGACCGCCGTCATCGTTTCCGCAGGAGTATCGCGCTGAAAGGCTCTTTCACCCGAGAGCATCTCGAATAGCACCGAGCCCAAGGCGAAAATATCGGTGCGCGCATCGGTCGCCTCCCCTCGCACCTGCTCAGGCGCCATGTAGTTGGCTGTTCCCATCACCATACCCGGAGCCGTGTGGGAACTCGCTAGCGTTACGCTGTCCGCGTCCGTTTCTCCGCTGCCGCGCGCGAGCTTAGCCAAACCAAAATCCAGAATCTTGGTGTGCCCATCGCGAGTCAGGTACAGGTTCTCGGGTTTTAGATCGCGATGGATGATTCCCTTCTCGTGCGCTGCGGCCAGCCCTTGCGCCACCTGGACGGCAAATTCGGTGGCTTTCCGCTGCGTCATGGGCCCGCGATCTAGCACCGTGCGGAGCGATTCGCCCTCCAGCAACTCCGAAACCAGAAAAGGAGTGCCGTTGCTCTGCCCAACATCGTAGATGGCAACAATATTGGGATGATTCAACGCGGCCACTGCTCGCGCTTCCTGCTCAAAGCGGCGCAGCCGCTCCTGATCATGTGCGAATGACTCAGGAAGAATTTTCAGTGCCACGTCACGGCCCAGACGTGTGTCGCGCGCGCGATACACTTCTCCCATCCCGCCCGCACCCAGCGGCGAGAGAATTTCGTATGGCCCGAGTCTGGTACTGGAGGCGAGAGCCATTCCCGCCGGCCATTATATTCGCAAGTACGCTGGCTTTAGAGACTCATCCTGCTATCGAAGAAGATCTCTGTGCGGCAGTTTCTTGCGCATAACTTTTTCTGGGTGGCCCACCCTTCTGCCCTCTTGTCGCGACAACCGCACGCTTGGGCGCGCACCTGTGGCAAAATCACCGCCGAGCTAAACTTTCTTGCGCCTCGGAAAATCCGCCTCGGCCCCTTAGAACGTATTGCTCATCGAAGGCTGAACTTTCTGGAGGAGAAACTTTGACGAGAACGAAAAAAAAGGTTCTCTCTCTTTGCGCCGGCATGATCTTGCTGGCGACAGCAGCGAATCTCTGGGCCGCACCGCAAACTGCGAGCGGCAACCAGACTCTCTACAAGCGGCTCGGGGGCTTTGATGCCCTGGCCGCGGTGACCGACGATTTCATCGCCGGCATGGCCGCAGATCCGCAGCTGAAGCGCTTTTTCAGCGGCTTCAATGAGCGATCTCTGCACCGCATCCGCGAGCACGTCGTCGATTTCCTATGCCAGGCGACCGGTGGCCCCTGCATGTATCACGGCCAGGATATGAAGACCGCTCACACCGGGCTGCACATCACCGAGGAAGACTGGCAAGCAGGTGTCAAGGACCTCAACGCCACGCTGGATAAGTTCAAATTTCCTGACCGCGAGCGATCGGAGGTGCTGAGCGCCATCCGCGGGCTGAAGTCCGATATCGTGGGCCGCTAATACCTGTCGAGCGCGCCACGCCACCCTGACTGCTGCAAGGCTTATGAACCCCGGTGGCGTCAAGAATTGGAAACGTTTGCCCCACCCTTGCCGCCCTTTGGCGGAGGGTGGGACTGTTTGGCCCCCACATCGCCCTTCCTGGCACTTTCCGGTACTATGAGGGAAAGCAATGATCCCGGTGGACGTGCTGGTGGCGTCCTGTTGAGAGCGCATCCAGACTGATGAAAACTGTACGGTTCCGTCCTGTTCTTTTTCTCATCTTTTTGCTTTTGGCTGTGGTTAGCTCCCCACCCCTGCGGGCGCAGAATGCGGCGGTAGCGGCAACCCTGCTGCGGCCTCCCGCAGGAGCCAAGGTGGCGCTGGTGGAGTTTGCCGACCTGGAGTGTCCTGACTGTGGCCGGGCGGCGCCGCTGCTGGATCAGGCCGAAAAAACCTACAAGATTCCACTCGTGATATATGACTTCCCCCTGCCCCAGCATCAATGGGCATTCGACGCCTCGGTTTATGCCCACTATTTCCGCAGCAAGAGCACCAAGACCAACGATCTGGAACGCGCTTTCCGCCTGTACATCTACAGCAACCAGGCCCAGGTCACCAAAGACAAGCTGCGCAGTTTTGTCGAGAAGTTCGCGCAGGAGCACAAGATGAGTCTCCCCTTCGTGGTCGATCCGCAGGGCAAGCTAGCGGATGCGGTACGCGCCGACAAGGACAAGGGCACGGCGCTGGGAATTCAGCACACCCCGACCATCTATGTGGTCAGCAACAACCGCAGCGGGCCACCTTTTGTCGAAGTGGTGGACCGCAAGCAACTCTTCAATCTCATCGACGAGATGCAAAAAGAGGCGAAATAACTCCCGGTTGTCATCCCGAGCGGAGAGGATCGTTCGCCGCGCGAACGATCCCGCAGTCGAGGGATGTGCTTTTCTTATCCCTGCCTACGAACCCCGTGCCCGCTAGCTCTCGGACTAACTCTGACCGGTCGGCGAAAGCGCTTATATCTTCTCCGGCGGTGTTTCCAGCTCTGCTCCCAGGGGATCGGTGAAGCGGTTCGTAAGGTTAATCACGCCAATGAGCAAGTCCAGATCCACAATCTGCGGCTCGCTCAAATGCTTTTTTAACAATGCGATGTCTGCGTCACCAATTTCCCACGGCGTGCGAGTGAGCTTTTCGGCAAAGGCGAGAGCCGTCTTCTCTGCATCCGTAAAGCTCGAGGAAGAGGGATCCTTCAACGCCTGCCAGTCTTCCGGCGTCACGCCAGCTCGCTTCGACGAAGCAAGGTGATGCTGCAGTCAATAGTGGCAGCGGTTGAGCATGGAAACGCGTATGTAAACCAGCTCGTACAGGCGCCTCGGGAGGGTCTTGCCCGCGCTGGCGTAAAACGCCAGGAAAGCAGTCAGGGCCGCAGGCTGGTGAGCCATGATCTTGAAGATATTGCCTGGCTTTCCCCCCAGACGGTGCTCGTATATCTGTTGTACTTCAGGGCTGGCATTTTGCGGCTCGACATAGGAGATCCGGGACATAGATATCGATATCCTTTCTGGTTACTCGCGCCCCTGATGAGACTCGCAAGAGGTCGCCTGGGTCGCGGAAAATCTATCACTGAACTTCCACCTAAGTTCCGCTCCTAATCCTGTTCGTATAATAATCAAAACCATTCCACCGGAATTCTCGCATGAGCACCAGAGTGAAGGTCGTCGGCGCCGGACTAGCCGGATCAGAGGCAGCATGGCAGTGCGCCCGCCGAGGAGTTGCGGTCGATCTCTTCGAAATGCGGCCAGTGCGATCTACTCCGGCGCATCAGAGCGCTTACTTCGCTGAGCTGGTCTGCTCTAATTCCCTCAAATCCGACAGCCCTGATAGCGCGCCCTGGCTTTTGAAAGAAGAAATGCGCCTCGCGGACTCCGGGCTCATGCAGGTCGCGCTCGAGGCCCAGGTTCCCGCCGGACATGCCTTGGCGGTGGATCGCGATGCGTTTGCAAGAAAGGTCACCGCGGCGATCTCGAGCGAGCCGCTGATCCGCGTGCATCGCGAAGAGGTGACAAATATCGACGAGCACGCTGCCATCACCATCATCGCCACAGGCCCGCTAACCTCAGTTGCCCTTTCCGAGGAAATATCGCGCCTGTCCGGGCACTCTCATCTTTTCTTCTACGACTCCATCAGCCCGATCGTGGAAGCCGACTCCATCGACATGTCGCGCGTCTATCTGGCAGCGCGCTACGATAAAGGATCGGCGGACTACATCAACTGTCCCTTCACCAAGGACGAATACGACCGTTTTTACGATGCGCTGACGGCGGCCCAGGCGGTCGAGGGTCACACTTGGGAGAAGCTGAATTATTTTGAGAGCTGTCTGCCGATCGAAGAAATAGCGCGCCGTGGCCGCGACACACTCCGCTTCGGCCCGATGAAGCCGGTGGGCCTGAAGGATCCCCGCACCGGCAAGCCGCCATACGCGGCGGTGCAATTGCGGCAGGAGAACCTGCGAGCGGATTCCTACAACATCGTCGGTTTTCAGAATCACCTGAAATATGGCGAGCAGGCCCGTGTATTGCGTCTGATTCCGGGGCTGGAAAACGCCAGATTCCTGCGTTACGGGCAAATTCATCGCAACACATATATCAACTCACCGGCTCTCCTCACCGCGGCGCTGCAGATGAAGGCGCATCCGCGCGTGCTCTTTGCGGGGCAGATTTGCGGCGTCGAAGGCTATGTCGAATCCATTGCTACCGGGTTGATGGCTGGAGTGTACGCAACCATGCTCACCCAGGACTCCGAGCCAATCCCACCACCGCCTGTCAGCGCATTTGGATCCCTGGTTCATTACATAGCCAACGCCAACCCGAGGAATTTTCAGCCCGCCAACATTACCTTCGATCTCCTCCCGCCATTGGAGGAGAGAGTCCGCGACCGCAGCCACCGTCATCATCTGCAATGTGAGCGTGCGTTACAAGCCTTCGAGAATTGGTGGAAGCAGATTGCTGCGGTCGCACGCGCCGCCTGAGCAGAGCATTTGAAGTTTAGCCAGGCCGTCGTCATTACCGCGAGAATTCGAGCTTTTACCCCTGAGGCACCTTAATATTTGAATCTGTCATCCCGAGCGGGCCGGATCGTTCGCGGCGCAAGGATCCCGTAGTCGAGGGACCTGCTTTTTCTTGATTTACGACCGAAGCGTCTGCCCACCCACGCTCACTTTCTATTGTGTCGTGATCTTGATGAAGCGGATCTCCGGGATTCCCTGGTTCCAATCTGCAGAAATGTGCTCAAAGGTAAGTCGGAATTCACGGTTCGCGTTGGGAGTAAGCGGCTCGTCGGAAAGCGGAATTGTGTCGTTGTATCCCGGTCGCTCACGTAGCAGCCGCAGCGGTTGCGCCTCCCGCTGTACTACTTCGCCCAGCGAATTGCGGAAGACGACCTCAACCGTCGCGTCGACTACGCTTTTACCTCCCAAATTCGCAATCTTGCCTTCCAGGTAGGTCACTATGGCGCCAACGAAGTTATGCGCCTGGCTTAGCTTGAGATCGCTGACCTGCAACGTGGCCGCGTATGGAGCCTCGGGCACGGGGCCACTCGACTGTGCCGGCTTGCGGCTGAAAAAGAAAACGGCCCCAACGATGATCAGAAGGACGGCCGCGCCGATGGCGACAGGAATCCAGCGCCCGCCCTCTTCTTCAACCGGCGGCTTTAGGAACGGTCCGCCTAGTTCAGACATGATGATTGATTCTCGCGTGCATGAGCGAGGGCGTCAATTGAGTGAGTGGTGCAGCGCCTAACTCAACAAAAAGCGCACAATCGGCCGGCCTTACTCGCCCGCCACCATCAGGCCGTCAATCCGCAGCGTGGGAGACGCCACCGCGCCGCGAAATTCTAGGTCGCTGCCAATTTCGGAAATGTTATTCAGCATGCCTCGCAGATTTCCCGCTACCGTGATCTCTTCCACAGGATAAGTGAGTTCGCCGCCTCTGATCCACAATCCAGATGCCCCGCGGCTGAAATCACCGGTCACCAGGTTGACGCCGAATCCGAGAAACTCGGTGACATAGAGCCCGTCGGGAATGGCAGCGATCATCTGCTCGGGAGATACGGGCCCGGGCTGGAGAAAGAAATTGCCAACTCCGATGCCCGGGGTGCCTGCCAAACCCCGGGAAGCGTTTCCCGTGGTTTGCAAATGGAGCTTCTTCGCGGTGTAGGTATTCAGCAGATACGACTTGAGCACGCCCTTCTCGATCACCACCGTGCGGCGGGTAGGAACCCCTTCATCGTCAAATGGCGAGGTACCGAAGCCGCCTGGCATGGTGCCGTCATCGATAACGGTGACGTTTTCTCCGGCAACTTTAGTTCCCAGCTTTCCTGCCAGGAATGAGGCGCCGCGATATATCGAGTCGCCGTTTACTGCGTCTGCAATATTGTCGAGCAGCGAGCGCGCGACCAGCGGATCGAACACCACCGGCACCCGTGCGGTCTTCACTTTGCGGGCGCCCAGACGCCGCAAGGTGCGCTGTGCGGCAATCCGCCCCACCTCTTCCGGCGACTCCAATAACTTCAGCGAATGTGCTACTGAAAACCAGTAATCGCGTTGCATCGCGCCATTTTCGTCACGTGCCACCGGAACGGCGCTCACCGAGCAGTACGACCGGCGAAACTGGCCGACGAATCCGAGAGAATTGGCGAGCACCTTGTTGCCATCGGCCGCGTCAAAAGAACCGCCCTCCGAGTTCTGGATGCGCGGGTCGGCGGAGGTGGCTGACCTTTCCGCGCGGCGGGCGTAATCAATGCGCTCTTCCCCGGAAAGCGAATAAACATCTTCGTGGTAAAGGTCGAGATCGGCGCTGTGCGAGCCCAATAGCTCCGCATCGGGCAGCCCTGCAGCCGGGTCTTCGGAGGTGATGCGGGAGAGAGCCAGCGCCGAGTCCACCAACTGCTCCAGACCGGCTGGTGTGAGATCACTGCTGTAGGTGCTGGCTGCACGCTGATTGCGGAAGACACGCACTCCCATGATCCGCGCGCCCGATTCCTTCAGGGTCTCAACTTCGCCCATCCGCACCACGGTGGCAAATTCGTTGCCTTCTCGCACCACCGCCTCGGCGGCGCTGGCGCCACTATTCATGGCACGATTTACAACTTCGACAGCGATTTCCCTTAATTCCATAATTTCCATCGACATTGGATCCTTCAGTGCCGGACACGCTTTGCCAGCATTGGCTTGGGTTCAGCTGGCTTCTTCTGTTCGCGGAAGCGCTTAGAACACTCGACAATGACGTTGCGCGCAACTGGAGCGTCACGCCAGCCCTGCATTTGTGTGCGCTTGCCTTCCAGATCTTTGTAGATGGAGAAGAAATGCGAGACTTCCCGCATCACGTGCGGATAGATCTGCGTGTAATTATGCACTTCCTCGTAGCGTGGATTGTGACGAGGGATGGCCAGCACCTTTTCATCATTCACTCCCTGGTCCAGCATTTCCAGCAGCCCAATCGGGCGAACTTCGATCACGCATCCGCAGAAGCTTGGAATGTCGACCAGCACCAGCACATCGAGAGGATCGCCGTCGGCAGCCAGAGTCGAAGGAATAAAGCCGTAGTCTCCCAGGTAGTGAACCGGTGAATAGAGTTGGCGGTCCAGCCGGAAGACTTGCAGTTCCTTGTCGTACTCGTATTTATTCGATTCGCCCAGGGGGATCTCGATCACCGCATTGACCAGTTCCGGATGCTGGTCGCCGATGGGCAGGCGCAGGTAGTCAGTCATGGCGGCAGTCTCTACTCGCTTCGCGCCGTTCCGCCCACCGTGATGCGGTCGACTTTTAGAGTCGGGATGCCTACCCCCACCGGCACGGACTGGCCTTCCTTGCCGCAAGTACCCACACCTTCGTCCAGCTTCAGATCGCTACCCACCATGGACACGCGAGTAAGCACGTCCGGGCCATTGCCGATCAGAGTGCAGTTCTTAAGCGGAGCGCCAATCTTGCCATCTTCGATTAGATAGGCCTCTGAAGCTGAGAAGACGAACTTGCCGTTGGTGATGTCCACCTGTCCGCCGCCAAAATTAGCGGCATAAACGCCATGCTTCACCGAACGGATGATGTCATCGGGTGCGTCTTCACCCGCAAGCATGTAGGTGTTGGTCATGCGCGGCATGGGAATGTGTTCGTAGCTTTCGCGCCGCCCGTTACCCGTGTTGGGAATCTTCATCAGCCGGGAAGAGAGCTTGTCACTTAGATAGCCGCGCAGAATGCCCTTATCGATCAGCACCGTGCTGCTGGTTGGCGATCCTTCGTCGTCCACATTGAGGGAACCACGCCGCGAAGGAACCGTTCCGTTGTCCACCACCGTGCACTTGTCGCTCGCAACCCGTCGGCCAATCAGGCCCGTGAACGCTGATGTTCCTTTGCGGTTGAAGTCAGCCTCAAGCCCATGACCAATGGCTTCGTGCAAAAGGATGCCGGGCCAGCCCGGGCCCAGCACCACTTCCATTTCGCCGGCCGGCGCTTCACGCGCATCGAGTTGAATGATGGCCTGGCGCGCTGCCTCCTCGGCAAAAAATTCGGGAGTCTTTTCGCTTTGAAAATATTGCAGCTCGACACGCCCTCCGCCTCCGGACGCTCCCCGCGAAGACTGCCCTTTGGAGTCGCGGCCGATGCAGGTTACGCTTAAGCGCGCCAGCGGCTGAGAGTCCTCCGCGAAGCTCCCGTCGGAGGCCAGCACAAAAATGCGCCGCATCTCGTCGGCATAGAGGGCCCGAACTTCGCGTATGCGGGGATCATAGACACGAGCGGCACGATCGGCCCGCATCACCAGATCTACTTTTTCCTCGACTACCGCTTCCACTGACGGCAGGGTCACCGGGTAGAGATTACGATCCTCATTTTCCTTAAGACTGACGGTGGGTGATTTCGCAGGCCCGCTCGCAATCAATGCCGCAGTCCGGGCGGCGCGCAGGATTTTTTCAGGAGCCAGGTCGTCCGTATAAGCATAGCCGGTGCGCTCGCCGGAAATTACCCGCACACCGCAACCCGCCGATATTCCGCGCGACGCTGACTTCACCAGAGATTCATCCAGGCTGACCGAAGTTGTGGTCAGGTACTCAAAATACAGATCAGCGTAATCGCCGCCGGCTGAAAGTGCAGCCGCCAGATAACGCTCCAGGTCCGAAATCACCAGTCCGTAGTGATCGAAGAAAAATTTCGCTTTGTCCATGATGAATACCGATTAGATGCCCGGGCGCGCAGCCTTGATTCGAAGAGCACAAACGGCCCGTTGACGCAGCGTCAACAACATTATCCCACATCACGGCTCGATCTCCGCCGAGCAGAGATGAGCGGACAATGAGATTTCCTGTATGATGTTCCAACCAGCCGCGGCCCAGCCAAACGTCGTCAAGCCACTCGTGTTGTTGGGGACATGGAATACGCACAAAAATCTGGCGCTTTTCTGCAGCAGGAAGCAGAACCCTCGCCGCCTTCCGGCGTGCTCAGCCCCGAGGCCTTTCGGGCGGTATTTCAGAATGCCGCCATTGGAATCGCATTGGTAGCCGCCGACGGCGAGGTCTTGGGAGTTAATCCCGCGTTGCAGGAAATGCTGGGATATTCGCAGGAAGAACTGGTGCGCCTGGGTGTAGACGGCGTCACTCATCCGGACGATGTCTCCAAAGACGCGATCTTCTTTCAGCGTCTCATCCGCAGCGAGTGCAGAAGCTACACCATTGAGAAGCGCTACCGGCGCAAAGACGGCTCCATCATGTGGGGACGGCTCTCACTTTCCCTTGTGCCATCCGGGAAAGCAGAGAAACCGGTGGCCATCGGTATTTTGGAAGACATCACCGATCGCAAAGCAGTACGCGACGAGCTAAAGAGCCGCCAGGACCGCCTCTCGCTGGCCCTGGATGTAGCCGAAGCAACTGCCTGGGAGTGGAACGTCTCCAGCAGTGCTCTTACCGCTTACGGCGAACTGCCTGCTTTCGGAGGCCAGCCCCCGAGAAACTCGACCGAGTGGCACAACCGCATTTATCCCGAGGACTGGCAGAAGATGTTCCCCGTCATCCAGGATCGGATGAGAAATGGGGGAGAATATGAATTCGACTACCGCATCCACGGCACCGATGACAAACTCCACTGGCTCCACAGTAAGGCACGCGTATATGTCGACGAATCAGGACAATCGCGGGTGTTGGGCGTCACATCGGAAGTTACCCGCCGCAAAATGGCCGAGCAGAAATTGCAGCAGGCGCTGGACGAAGTCCGCAGAACCAGCGAGCGCCTGCAGCTTGCGCTAACCACCGCCAACGCTGCGACCTGGGATTGGGATGCCGCCACCGATGAACTCCTGTGGGACCAGGGCGGAGCCGAACTCTACGGGCGTCCCCTTTCCACCTTGAGCCCGCCCTCCGAATGGCGCAAGGCTGTTCACCCCGATGATCTGGAGCGAGTCAAGGCTGTCATCGCAGACGCATTGGCAACCCGCAGTGAATTCGAGACCGAATATCGCGTCATCTGGCCGGATGGCAGTGAGCATTGGCTGGTAATCCGCGGTCGCGTCCTCTGCGACTCCGAAGGTACGCCGCTGCGTATGACTGGCATCAACATGGACGTCACCGAGCGCAAGAAATCGGAAGAAAACCTGCGTGCGATCCAGGAGCGCTTTCGCCGAGCCCAGGCCGCCGCCAAAGTTGGTGCCTACGATTGGGATCTGCGGGCCAACGATGTGCACTGGTCGGCGGAGGTACCAACCCTCGAGAACCTCGCCTCACGTGGAACCTTCCAGGAATTGATGCAGCATGTTCATGTGGACGACCGCAGCCGGCTTCTGGCCACGGTTGAGCGCATGCTGAAGCACGAGAGCGAACAAACGGACGAAGTTCGGATCAACAGCCTCGACGACGAGGTTCGCTGGGTCCAGGTCACCGGCAAAGCGTTGCGCGACTCGCGCGGCATACCAATTCATGCGGTTGGCGTAGCCATGGATATCACCGAGCGCAAGCGTGCTGAAGAGGGCCTGCGGCGGCGGGAAAACGAACTGCGCCTGGTCATCGACGCGCTGCCCAGCCTGGTCGCCTATGTCGATCGCGATCAGCGCTACCGGTTCGCCAATCGAACCTATAGGCTGTGGATGGGCGAGGACCTGCAAGTCGAGGGCAGGGGCCTCATCGAGGTGCTGGGTCCCGAAGCTTACGAAGTGCTGCGGCCACACCGCGAAGAAGCTTTGCGGGGTCACATCTCCGAGTACGAAGGCTTGGTGCCCTTCCGGCATGGGGGCGATCGCTTTGTCCACAGTCTGTGCATTCCTGATCTCGGCGAGGAGGGCGAGGTGCGCGGCTATGTGACGTTTATCACCGATCTCACCGAGCGCAAGAAAGCCGAGCAGAGTTTGCGTAACGCTGAAAAACTGGCTGCTACCGGTCGCCTGGCAGCGACCATTGCCCACGAGATCAACAACCCGCTGGAAGCGATCATGAACCTGCTCTTCTTGGCCAGGAATGACTCCTCACTCAGCAAGACGGCGCAAGACTACCTGGTACAGGCCGAGCAGGAGCTGGCGAGAGCAGCGCAGATCACTCGCCAGACGCTCGGCTTCTATCGCGACGGCACCGCTCCGGAAAAATTGAAGGTCCGCGAAACCATCGACGACGTTCTCAGGCTCTACATGCGGAAGCTTTCCTCCAAGCGTATTCGCGTGGAAAAGCGCTACCAGGATGAAGGCGAAGTCACTGCTTTCGCCGGGGAAATACGGCAACTGTTCTCCAATTTGATCGCCAATGCCGTCGATGCCATGAACGAAGCTGGCACCCTAACCGTGAAGATCTCCAGGTGGAGTTCGCGTTCCGGAGCCGGCATACGTACCACCATCGCTGACACCGGCTCGGGAATTGAGCGCGAAAAAATGAAGAAGGTCTTCGAGCCATTCTTCACCACGAAAAAAGAAGTGGGAACGGGCCTTGGGCTCTGGCTCTGCAAGAACATCGCCGAAAAGCATGGCGGAAAAATATGGCTGAAGAGTAGCCGTCAGGGCCAGCGGATGGGAACCGCACTATCCGTATTTCTGCCCGTGACCCCGCCCGCGGCGGTGCTCTCTCGATTGTCTTCCTGATCTGTTACTGGAGTGGCAGGTTGGCACTGAGGCCAGTGGCGTCGGCTTGCTCGTGTGCGTGATAGCTGGATCGCACCAGCGGACCTGATTCCACATGGCGAAATCCGAGCTTCAGCGCTTCTTCTTTCAGCCAGCGGAATTCATCGGGTGTGTAGAAACGCGCAAGCGGCAGTTGATCTTTCGAAGGCCGCAGGTATTGCCCGATCGTCAGGATGTCCACCTTGCGCGACGCCAGGTCGCGGAAAACATCGATCAACTCTCCGCTTTCCTCCCCAATTCCCACCATCAGGCTGCTCTTGGTAACGGCTCCAGGATCAATCTGTTTCGCTCTCTCCAGCAGGTCCAGTGTGCGTTCATAACGTGCCCCTGAGCGCACCGCGCGATACAGCCGGGGCACAGTCTCGGTATTGTGATTGAGGATGTCCGGCCTTGCCTCCATCACGATGCGCAAGCACTCTTCGATGCCTTGAAAGTCGGGGATCAGCACCTCCACCCGGCATCCGGGCGCCTGTCGGCGGATTTCGCGAATGGTCTCCGCGAAGATCATCGCTCCGCCAACATTGTCGTCATCCCGATTTACACTGGTAACCACCGCGTGCTTAAGCCCCAGAATCGCCACTGCTTGGGCGACTCGCGCCGGTTCTTGCCAATCAATGGGTTCGGGCTTGCCCTTGGGGACGGCACAGAAACCACAACGCCGTGTGCACAAATCGCCCAGCAGCATGAAAGTTGCGGTTTTATGATTCCAGCATTCTCCGATGTTGGGACACTGCGCCGATTCGCAGACGGTGTGCAGCCCCAGTCCACGAGCCAGTTTCTTCAGCTCGTGATAGTTTTCTCCCATCGGAGCGCGGGCGCGAAGCCACTCGGGCTTGGGCGTACGCGGCCGGGGGCCGATCTCGATCTGCACCAGCTGCGACTGGGTGGACATGACAATGAGTTATTTTACGATGCGTGGGCCAATTACGGCCATGCCTTGGCCCGCATCTACTTCATTAGATAACCTGCTTGGGCAAAAGCAGCTCGCCCAAGGCTAGTTCGCAGCACTTGGAAGCTATCTCACAAATCGGTTTTGACAGGGCTCGGCTTCACAGGTTGCGGAAAAACTCGCTTCTCGCGAATGGTCTTGAAAGCGACGGCCTTCAGGCCGTCCGTAGAGATTGCAAAACTGGGCTTCAGTCCCTGAGGCACCATTCAGTTCACTATGAGGTAGCTTCTTACAACCCGAAGGAACTATATGCGACGATACAGCCTCATTCTACTTGCGCTACTGGTCGTGTTTTTCACTCTCGCCTCGGCTGTCATTGCCTGGCCACAGACCAAATCCTCGCGAGCGCCTGCTCCAAAGTCACGGCCACTGACGCAGGATCAGAAGGATGATCAGCGCGCGATCGAAATGCTCCATGAAAAAGACATCCGCTACAACGCCGCCGACGACCTCGACGGAATCTCTTCCTTGTGGACTGAGGACGTCGTGACCCTTCCCCCAAACGCAGCGCCGGTCGTAGGCCGGGAAGCCAGCCTGGAGTACTTCAAGAACAGCCGCAAACAGAATCCTACCGAGGAGATTCTCTCGTTCGACGAGCAGTGGAATGAAATTCGCATCTCCGGCGATTGGGCGTGGGAATGGGGCACAATCTCCAGCCGCGTGCGGCCAGCCTCGACTGAAAATCGTGAAGTCCAGCT
The DNA here is from genome assembly GCA_035624455.1 of Terriglobales bacterium. Lineage (NCBI taxonomy): Bacteria > Pseudomonadati > Acidobacteriota > Terriglobia > Terriglobales > Terriglobales bacterium. The sequence continues at coordinate 13,939 of DASPRM010000103.1, read as the reverse complement.
CAACTACAAAGTGGTCCGAGTGCTGCAGCGGCAGCCGGATGGCTCCTGGCTGATCGCGCGAAGCATCTGGAACAATGCCGCACTGCAAGAGTCCAAGGCTGCCGCTCCCGAAGAAAAGAAACCCGCGCAGCCTCGAAGCCTCGATCGCTAGCTCAAGCCTTGCTGTTCACAGGGAATGCAGGTACGCGATCAGATCGTTCACTTGCGTGTCGCTAAGAGTGTGACCGAAACCCGGCATGGTCGCGCGTCCCATGGTGATGACATCGCGAACGCGCTCGTCGTTGGCGGGAGTCCCGCTGGGAAGGTATTGCTTGCGCAATATGCCAGTCAGCTCTGGACCTTGCTTGCCCTCGCGATGACAAAGCGCACAGTATTCCTGAAAGACTTCTTTTCCCCGGGCCTGTGCCGGGCCGAGCGGTACCTCACCTTTTCCCTGGTCTGACGACCTGCAGGCTGTCAAGCCGACCGCAATTGCTGCGGAAATGAGAGTTGCCGCGATGATGCCGGTGTAACGGGTCATGATTGGACTCTAAACGAGTAAAATATCAGACCGATGCCCGTCGCCCTCAAGCGCGCCTACGAGAAGCCGGCTCCGGCCGATGGGGTGCGTGTGCTGGTGGATCGACTCTGGCCGCGCGGCCTCAACAAGAGTGATGTTCGCATCAATGAATGGCTGAAGGATCTGGCGCCGTCGAATGAGTTGCGCCGCTGGTACCACGCGAATCCAGACCAGTTTGCTGCCTTCCGCAAAAAGTACCTTGACGAGCTCTCCGCCCCGGAGGCTACCCAGGCTTTGGAGCGTCTTTACGCACTTCTGCGGAGTGGAAAGACTCTGACTCTAGTATTTGCCTCTCGTAACAGCGAGCAAAATAACGCAACCGTCCTCAAGCAACTGCTGGAGGGCATGCGCAAGCCTCCGTCGAACACCGGACCGGTGAAAGCAGGAGCGGGACGCTCCCGGGCTCGCATGCAGAGTCGGTAGTGTGAGATGGTCATTCGCCCCGAACCTGACGCTCTCCGGGAATCGCCAATTCCGAACGGCTTCAGCCTTCCCAACGAATTCATTACTTCTCACAAAATCACAACCCATAGTTTCCTGCCCGCCTGGCAAGCGGTCGCCAGGCGACAAACGCTGGTTGCACCGTCTTATTGCCTGATTCGCCAGCCTGACCACGCCGCTCTCTCAGGGGAACTAGCGACTCAATTCCGTAGCGGCGGATTCCCGAATTTGACCGCGGACGCCATACAGGCAATCGGCCAGCACGACTCGGGTTGGTCAGCCTTTCCTTTCGAGGCAGCGCTGGATCTCGATCCGCCGGTCAGCGGCGCCGGCCATCCCATGAGCTTTCTCGAATTCGGTCCGGAGGACTTCCTGCAGGCGTGGAAAGGCTCCATCGACAATGCGGGGCGAATCTCGCCTCTTGCAGGACGAATGGTCAGCGGCCATTTCTACCGCTTAGGCCAGGGCCGGCTCGCGGCTCGGGTTGACAATGACCCCAACGCCAGGTGCCTGGAAGAATTTCTGGACTTCGAAAATTCACGGCAGCGGCGGCTCGAGCGCAACATTCCCCTCAGTGCCGCGGAAATCGAGGCTCTGGTAAACGTGCTTCAGTTCTGCGATGTCCTCTCGCTTTATCTTTGTTGCGGCGCCGAGGAAGCTGTGGAATTCCCGCAAACGCTGGCTGGCTGCAGAATTCAGCTGCAATTTGTGGATGGAGTTTTCCGCTTCAATCCCTCGCCATTCCACGAGGTAGTCAATCCGCAGTTGGTTCGCTCCAGCGTGTCCGCAACCCGCTATCCGCATCCCAGCGGCCCGGAGATCACGCGACTGAATTTCTCGTTATCTTGATAGTGCCGCGAGCATCTGATGAGCGACTATTTGCTCTTTTTGGGGCGATCGTCCACCATCACATCCACCAGTTGGTCGAGGGTCTCGAGCGCTCGCTTGTTGGGCAGGTTGTGGTTGTTGGCCATGATGGAGAATGCCAGCCGATCCCCGCTTAACGTCGTGACATAGCCGGCAAGCGAGTTTACATGACCAAGCGATCCGGTCTTGCCCTGCACCCGTCCTTGCGCGTTCGTGCCACGGAAGCGGTCTGCCAGCGAGCCATCTACTCCGGCGACCGGAAGTGTGTCTTCGAATTTCGCTCCCCAGGACTGCATATCGGCATAGCGCAGGAGCTTCACCATCGCATGGGGAGTGACCAGATTCTGCCGGGATAGTCCCGATCCATCGTAGAACACGTACTCTTCCGATCGTATGTCAGCCTGGGCAAGAAATCCCCGCAGCACTTCCAGTCCCGCTTCGATCGTCCCCGCATTACCTTTCTCTTTACCCAGCAGACGCAGCATAAGCTCGGCGTGCAGGTTTTGGCTCACCTTGTTTACCACACGCAGATCTTGCAGCACCGGCTGCGAGTCGTAACTGGCCAAGACCGCATGCGGAGTCGGCTGCGGCGTTCGCCGTACATCCTCGCCACCGCCTGCCGGCGCAGTCGTGGTCACGCTGAAAGTTGAGAGCGATGCCAATTCCGTGTGCTTCGTTCGCGCCCGGCCATTGATGACGATTCCACGGCGCTCTAGCAACTCGCGAAACATCTCCGCCGTGAACTCAGCCGGGTCCTCAATCGCGAGGGCTTCGTTTGCCCCAGGATCGTCGGCCGGAATGTTGCCCCACAACGTGAGCACGTTGGCCCCAGGTTCGCGCGTAATGTAAATTCGCCGCGGGCCCGTCGAGGGCGGCGTGGTCATAATGCGATTGTCCAGCCGGTAGTATCCAGATGCCGGACTTACGCTCACGAAAGCCTTGTCGCCGGGAAGATCAGCCGGCAGGATGCTCACGAACACCACATTGTCGTTCAGGGTTAGTGCCGAAACCGGAGCGCCCCACTCCCACACCATGTCGTCCTGCGCCCAGCCTTCCCCGTAGCGTTCGAAGGCAAAGTAGGAGTCGTCGCCGACCACGTCTCCATCGACGTACTTCACTCCCTTCTGGGTCAACTGATCGGCCAATTGCTCCAGCACCCACATGGGCGGTTGCTTGCGCTCGGTTCGCAGGTTGTAAGGCAGGGTGCGTCCGGAAAGGTTCGGATCACCGCGGCCCACCACGTACAGATCGCCGTTCAGACGCCCGTGCCGGTCTATCTGCCCATTCGTTTCGATGGTGGTACGGAACTTGTAGTCCGGGCCGATCAGCGCCAACACCGCTGCGGTAGTGAACAACTTGGTGTTGGAAGCTGGCGTGAACAGCTTCTCCCCATTCAGCGAGTACAGCAACTGATTCTTCTTGAGCGAAATAATCTCAATGCCCCAGAAGCCACGCGCCACATCCGGATCGGCAAGCACCTTGTCAATCCGGTCTGCCAGCGCAGAAGGGGAAGAGTTGACTTTCTTGTCCTTGGCGACAGCAAACAACGCCAAATGGAGGGTCAGAACTAGAGTGACCCGACGAAGAGCGGCACCGCGCATTCCGTACATGGAGGCGGACGCATTTTAGCATTTTCACATCACGGAAATGGAGATTCCTCGCCCAGTTTCAAAGAAGAGACCGCCATCATTGGGTGCGGCCGTCCTTCCCACGATTGAGTCTAGCGTTGCCTGGCGCAGATGGAATCTTTCCTGAGTTTAAAATCGATGTGCCATGCGTCCGCATTTTTGCTGGAACCTGGGAAATCGCAGTCTGGAACTAGGCGAACGGACCCTGGTTATGGGCATCGTGAACGTCACCCCGGACTCCTTTTCCGATGTCGGACAGCACCATGATCGCGCACGAGCCGTCGAGCACGCCCTGCGCTTGCTCGACGAAGGCGCCGACATCATTGATATCGGCGGTGAATCTACGCGCCCCGGTACCAGGGTAGAGACACCGGTCAATCGAGGCCGGCACGCAGTTCCATCACCTCCTCCCGATCCACAGCGAAAACCCGTAAGCCTGGAAGAGGAATTGAAACGGGTGATGCCGGTTATCACTGAACTTCGGCACTTGCGTCCGCATGCCGTCCTTTCCATCGATACCTACAAGGCTCCTGTGGCACAAACCGCTTTGGAATCCGGCGTCGACATCGTGAACGATGTTAGCGGCCTCCAGTGGGATCAGACGATGGCAGAAAAAATCGCCGGGCTGAATTGCGGCCTGGTCATGATGCACATGCGCGGATTGCCGGACAACTGGCGTCACCTGCCACCCCTTGACGACGTCTTGGGCACGGTGAAACGTGAGTTGGCTCAGTGCGTGTGTGCCGCGGAACGCGCTGGCATTGCGCGTGATCGCATCGTCATCGATCCCGGGATTGGGTTCGGCAAGAACTACGAACAGAACTATCCCCTGCTGGCACACCTCGACCAGTTACAGCAATTGGGCCTGCCCATCCTGGCTGCCACGTCGCGCAAATCGTTTGTGGGAAAAGCCATCGCTCACCGTCTGGCCAATGGCCAGCTCATGCCCTCGCCGAACGACCGCCTCTATGGCAGTCTCGCAGCCATGGTTATCACGATTCTCAAGGGGGCGCACATTGTCCGCGTGCACGACGTCAAACCTGCAGTGGAGGCGGCCGCGATGGCAGACGCAATCCTGCGCTCGGGATAACGACGAAACTGAAACGCACCCTCTGCGTCTCTTCTTAAGCTTTTTTGGGCCCTTCTGATCTGTGAAAATCCGTCCAATCCGTGGCTCTTTCAGAACAGCTTGCGCGAGTCCAGCAGGATCGTCACCGGGCCATCGTTGACCAGCTCCACCTGCATCATTTCCTGAAAGCGACCGGTTTCGCAGCGGACGCCGGCGGCGCGAATCTTATCCCCGAAGTACTCGTATAACCTGCGCGCTTGCTCAGGCGCACCAGCAGCGTCGAACGATGGCCGCTTCCCCCGCCTGACATCTCCAAACAGCGTGAATTGCGACACCACCAGCACTGCTCCGCGCGGAACGCTGGTGACCGGCAGGTTCATCTTCCCGCCCCCATCTTCAAAAACGCGCAGCCCCACGATCTTGTCTGCCAGATAGTCAGCATCAGCTTCCGTGTCTTCCTGCGCCACGCCCAGAAGCACAAGCAGTCCTGGTCCGATCGCGCCCACGGTTTCCGTGCCCACACGCACGGAGGCCCGGCTTACACGTTGAACAACAGCGCGCATAGGAAGAGTTAGCTTAGATTATTCACAGGTGCAGCAGGCCTTTCGCTCCACCCGAACCATGTCCTGCCGATGAATATTGCAAGCGAGGATCCTCACGCTGCCACCAGGGCGAACGCCTCTCGCGCGGCCGAAATGGTTTCGCGGACATTTTCCTCAGTGTGGGCAGCGCTCAGAAAGGCTGCTTCAAACTGCGAGGGCGGCAGATAGACGCCAGCATCCAGCATCGCGCGATGGAACTTGCCGAATGCCTGCGTGTCGCACTTAGCGGCAGAATCCCAATCGGTCACCGGCCCGCCAGCGAAAAACCAGGTGAACATCGAGCCCACGCGATTTGCGCTCACCCGAATTCCAGCCGATTGCGCTGCCTCCTGCACCATGGTCACTAGGGTCGCGCCCAGCCGCTCGAGCCGGCCATAGATTTCGCGGTGATCACGCAAATGCTTGAGCATGGCCATGCCTGCTGCCATCGCCAGCGGATTACCCGAGAGTGTCCCCGCCTGGTACACCGGGCCCAGCGGCGCAATCATGTCCATAATTTCAGCCGGACCCGCGTACGCCCCCACCGGCAGCCCTCCGCCGATCACCTTCCCCAGCGTTACCAGATCAGGCCGGGTCCCATAGAGCTCAGTTGCTCCGCCGTAAGCCAGCCGGAAGCCCGTCATGACTTCGTCGAAAATTAGAAGCGAATTTTCTCGTGAAGTCAGATAACGCAGCCCATCCAGGTATCCTTTGGCCGGAGGGACGCAACCCATATTGCCGACCACCGGTTCAACGATCACGCACGCAATCTGATCGCGGTAGCGGCGGAATGCTTCTTCCACCGCATTCAAATTGTTGTAGGGCAGCGCCAGGGTGAATTGAACGAATTCCTCCGGCACTCCGGCAGAGCCCGGAATGCCCAGCGTTGCCACTCCCGAACCAGCTTTGACCAGCAGGGCATCGCTGTGTCCGTGATAGCAGCCTTCAAATTTGATGATGTACTTGCGATGCGTGTATCCGCGGGCCAGCCGGATCGCCGACATGGTGGCCTCGGTGCCCGAATTCACGAATCGAACTTTCTCCATGGCGGGGTAAGCTTCGAGCACGGCCTCGGCCAGATCGATTTCTGCCGGAGTCGAAGCGCCAAAGCTGGTCCCCCGGCGGGCAGCTTCCTCCACCGCCTGAACCACCGGCGCAAAAGCATGACCCAGCAGCAACGGCCCCCAGGAAAGGACATAATCAATGTACTGATTGCCATCAGCGTCGAAGATCTGGGAACCTTCGCCCCGCACTACAAACGGCGGATCGCCACCGACCGCGCGAAAGGCACGCACCGGCGAATCCACGCCGCCGGGAATCACCTTCTCGGCACGCTTTTGCAACTCTAGCGATTGATTCGTGTTTCGTGGCATGCCAGTAGCCGTTTGTCTGTGGGTGCGCAGTAAGTTTACCAATCCGAGCAAATCACCGGTTGTGAGGACGCTCACGCGAAGTCCGAGCGTTGCAGAAACGCGCTCTAGCTGTAGCTCTTCACGGAAATGCAACAATGATATGGCATAAAGAAAGATTTACTTGAGCGGCGCTTGCCCGATCATCGTTGTGGCAAGCAATGGCTGGCAGGCCGCGCGAGCGGCGCCCTTCATCACGCGACACTGTGGGCGGAACCGCGGTGCCGGTTGGGGTCAGGCCCGGATCCTTGGCCAAAGCGAAAATGAATTTCAATTTCAAATCTGCACGTCGTTGTCTCCTCCTCTGCGGCCCAGCCCTCATCTTTCTTATCTTTGCTCTTCTCGCCGGTGCTCTCCCCCTGCATTCACAAGACTCCGAGCAACACAAGGATCAGAAGCAAGATCAGCCGCAAGATCAAGATCAATCCCAGCCTTCCGACGCTGAGGCCAGCACCATGTTTCCCCACAATCCGAGCAGCCGGTTCTGGCTCTCCGGACAGGCGAACTTCATCTTCCAGACCCATCCCCCCTTCGACGCCAAATACAGTGGCCCGAACAGTCTGCACAACACCTACGAAAAAGCCACCTCGCGTGTTCTCACCCTCTACACCGGGGTGCGACTGAACAGTTCTGCTGAACTGCTGTTCGACATCGAGGAATCCGGGGGCCAGGGTCTCAGCAATGCCCTCGGCATGGCCGGCTTCACCAATCTCGACGTGGTTCGCAATCCCACCATAGGGCAGGCTCCATACATAGCCCGCGGGATTTTCCACTACGTCTTCGCGCTTAGTGAGGAGAGAGTGGAGGTAGATCGCAATCCCCTCTCCGGATTCGCCGAACTGCCGCTTAGGCGGGTGGAAATCCGCTTTGGCAAGTTCTCGACCGCGGATTTTTTTGACCTCAACTCGGTGGGCACCGACAGCCACTTCCAGTTCATGAACTGGACCATAGACAACAACGGAGCCTACGATTATGCGGCCGACACTCGTGGCTACACCATCGGTCTCATTGCTGAATACCAGAACCCGCGGTGGGGCTTTCGCTTTGGCGAACTGCTCCTGCCCAAGCTGGCCAATGGCATCGACCTGCAATGGAATCTTCGCAAAGCACACGCCGAGAATTTCGAATTCGAACTTCGCAAGCAGTTCCTGCCCCACCTGGACGGCATCATTCGCATCCTCTCCTACATCAACACCGCGAACATGGGCATCTACCGGGTGCAGAACCAGCGCTTCCTGGATGGCCTTGATCCCACTCCCGACATCACCAACCATCCCCCCCAGACCACCCGCAAATACGGTTTCGGTTTCAACTTTGAACAGTCGCTCAATTCGTGGATAAGAGGGTTCGGCAGATTTGGCTGGAACAACGGCAAGACCGAATCGTTCGCCTACACGGAGGTGGACCAGACTGTGCTATTCGGCGTTGGATTTGCCGGTTCGCGCTGGAAACGTCGGCTGGACCGTGCTGGAGTCGCCTTCGTTTCCAACGGAATCTGCCATGACCACAGCCAATACCTGGCCCTGGGTGGCCTCGGCTTCATCCTGGGTGATGGCGCCCTGACCTACGGACGCGAGAAGATCCTGGAGAGCTACTACACGGCTCATGTCTGGCGCGGCATTTACCTCGGCCCAGCTGTGCAATACGCAACCAATCCCGGCTACAACAAAGACCGCGGGCCAGTCGTAGTCCCTGGATTCCGCCTGCATCTGGAATTCTGAGGTATCGTCGCAAAAAGGCTTTAGCCCACCCTTTTGAACCTTCACCCGCTGGGTTACCTCGATTGGCTTGTTACTTCGGTGATATTGCCCGCATTGGCCCTTCGGCCCGATTATGCCCCTGTACCCCGGGATGAGGATGATGAACAACCCCATGACAGCCCTGGCCGCCGCCGCGGACGCGATGACCGACAGCTCGCGTTTGTTCCACTACCTCAGCGTGGCCTGGACCCTGACCAACGCCGCTGTCTGGGTAGTCGTTGGAGTTTCCACCGTCTCGTTTACGCTGGCTAACCTGGGATTAAGCACCATCAGCGAGGCGATGGCCCCGATCCGGGTATCGAACGACCCGAACCCGCCGCAGCTGTAATCAGCTGCCTGCTAAATTCCAACCGCATAACCGCCATTGGAGTCATCCGGCGAGCCTTCTCGCGCATAGCGGTAGGGATCATGCGACTGACGCTGCCATGCTTCGCGCAGCCGGAAACCGGCAAACAGTCCGGCCGCGATCACCCCGGCAGCTAAGGCTGCGCCGGCAATCACCCGCTCTGGATGCATGGCGATCGGTCCCACTACCCGGCTGGTCGTGTCCGCGAGACGCCCGGGACGGCCCATCTGCTCGCGAAAGTTTTCTACTGCTCTCTCGCCCCCGCGCTTCAATGCCCGATGCGTGTGCACGACCGCCTTGGCGGCTGGCATTCTCGTGTCCTCGCCGTCGTGCACCACCGCCTGCTCAGTGCCGCTATCCAGTAATTCTTCGAGCGCGTCGGCGATTATGTCGGCTTGCGTCCACAGACAGCGGAAAGCAACGTGTCCTGATCTATCGATCAAATAAGTGGGATTGGCAGCCTTGCCGTACATACGATGGATGCGGCCGTGCAGCGTATCCACCACGATCGGGATGTCGACTTCCTCCTCCTCCCTGAACAGCTCAGCCGCACGCACTTTTTCCTTGAAAGACTGGTGCGCGGGCAACCTTTCTCCAGGATGAGCCTCACGGATATACACGAACAGGAATGCCACCTCGTTGCTGTCCTTGTACTCCTCGTAAAGCTCATTCAGCGGACCGATGGCGGCTGTAGTGAAAGGGCAAGTTGCCGATCCGAAGCTCAGAACAGCGTTCTTCTCACCGCGAAAATCACGCAGTTCGATCTTTTCACCATCGAGGTTATAGGCTTCGAAGTCTGGGGCGGGATCGCCAGGCTCGGGCCCGCCCGAGAACCTCGCCAAGTCCTTCTTAGACATCAGTTCGCTGCTGAAAGTATCATAGTTATAGCGTCGCAAGCCGAACATCGAAACCTCCCAGCATTACCAGCCGCGAGTAGCCCGGGGGACAAACTGGCGTGCCTTGGTGACTATTGTAGCCCTCCACTGAGATGCATTTTGCCGTCGTCCCGCCCAACTTGTTACACCCAAGTCCGCCATTTAGAATCAAATACAGTGGATGTGGGCTGTTAATTCAGCTTCATAACGTGAGCGGAGGAACCTATGGCCATAAAAGTAGGAGATCCGGCCCCCGACTTTACTCTTCCCGCAGTTATAGGAAACCAGAAAACCAACATTACCCTCAGCGGGTATCGCGGCAAAAAGAATGTCGTCATTGCTTTTTACCCTGCCGCCTGGACCCCGGTCTGTGGCGCGCAAATGCCTTCCTATCAGGCTGATCAGGACAAATTCGCCCGCTACGACGCGCAGGTCCTTGGGATCAGCGCCGATACCATTCCCAGCCACATCGCCTGGCAGAAGAAAGAAATTGGCATGATGGACTATCCGCTGCTCAGCGATTTCTATCCTCACGGCGAAGTCGCGAAGAAATTTAGTGTTTTTCGTGAAGGCGAGCCCATTCCGGGAATCAATGAGCGGGCGGTCTTCGTGGTCGATAAGCAGGGAAAGATCGCTTTTGCCAAGGTCTACCGGCTGGATCAGCAGCCTGACAATGCAGAAGTCTTCGAGGCACTGGAAAAGCTGAATCACTCGAGATAACAGCTCCGGGCGTTCGCAGCTTGCTGTGACGCTCGGGCCGGGGTGGTTTGCCTGGGGCACTGGACTCAATTAATCCTCATGGCATCGAGCCAAAGGCGCGAAATCTCACGCGGTGCGCGCCGGGGGAATTTCCATCTCGAAATCGTCCACGCGAACGCCCATGTGTTCCAGGTGATGCAGCGCGTGCTGAACGTAATCGGTGAATAGGAATTCCAGGGTCATTTGCGAGCCTTCGAGCACGCATCGCCGCTGCCACGCCGTACTCGGTGTTCCTTCGGCCCCCATCAGGAAGTGCTGGTTTAATAGCTGCCAGGTCTCGATGAGCTGGTCCCACGAGCGATCCTGATAGTGGTGCGCCCGTACCCAAAGCGGGCCATCATAGCCTGGCAACTGCGGCGCGTCTTCGGTCTGGACGCGCATCAGTCGCACGTGGTTCATTACCGCGGAATCCAGCAAGTGACCGAGTTCTTCTCTCCGAGACCACCCGTCCGGACCACTGCGCGTGCCGCTGTCCCCGGAAAGTGAACGCAGCCGCTCTGGAACCTTCTTCACCATGTCGCGAAGAATCTCGATTGCCTGCATGTTTCCTCCCTCTGCTACAGAATCACTCGTTCATCGCCAACTCTCTTGGTGACGCGTTCCCGATCCAGATATTCGAGCAACGGAATCGCATATTTGCGCGTCTGTCCGATCAGATCCTTAAAGGTTGCCACATCGATCTTGACCGATTTCGACTTGTAGGTTGCCATCATTTTACGCAGCTCCTCGAGCGCTGAGTGGTGGAAAACCAGTTCGTCGGAAACCTTCACCAGCACGCGGTCGCGCAGCAGAAGGGTCACAATCTTCTGCGCCCGCATTTTATCGACCGGCAATCCCGCCATTACATCCTTGAGCGCGGGAACCCGCAAACCTGCACTCGCGAAGGCCTGCTCGATGGTTCTTTTTGCTTCCGCCTCTTCATCTTTCATTGCCACGCCACGGCCGGCTTCGCGAACGAGCTCTCCCACGACCTCGAGCTTCTTTTGCTTGACCTGGTGGTCCAGCGCGCCCGCGAACACGTCAGCCGGCAGTTGCAGCCTCTCGCGCAGCTCCTGCTTGCTGATGCCCTCAACCAGCCGGTTCTGGTCGTGAAAGGCAGAAACCGCCGCCATCATTTCCTTCGTTGCTCGATCGAATGCATTCTGCGAAAGCAGCACACTGCCAGTGCGCACGAGCTTCAGCTCCGGAGCAGCTTTAGGAGAGACCAGCGCCGACGCCGTGCTCGCAACAATCGAGGGTGGCCATCCCGTCTCCCCGATGATGTCCGCCAGCGGCAATCCTTGAGTGCCCCGGCGCGCCACCCGCGCTGCGAGCACTTGCTCCCGCGAGCCCTTCATCAGCAAATCCAGTGATCCGCCTGCTGGATCGACCAAGGCTTTGCGGCGTCCGCCTTTCAGAGGCGACCCGTCGACAACCACGCCGCCGCCGATCGTCACTACCGGAGAAAACTGACGCAGGATGAAATGGTCGCCAGGCAATAGCATCACCGGCTCTTCCAGCCGCAATTGCACGAAGCCACTCTCCCCGGGTTGCATCGGCTGATTGGAATAGAGCACGACCGTGGCAATGGTCTCGCTGGTGTACGCGTGCAGGTGAACGCGCGCGCGATTGCGAAGAGGCTTGCCAGAGGGCAATAACGAGAGCGACACGTCCAGCCGGCGGGTAGTGTGAAACAGGCCCGGTACTGCCAGGGTCATGCCTCGCGCGAGCTCTTCGACAGACGCTCCGATCAGGTTCAGTGCGGTGCGCTCCCCAGCGATAGCCTCCGCGGCCGCCTGACCGTGCACCTGTACCCCGCGGACGCGAACGCGCCGCCCGGAAGGAAACACTTCCAGCTCTTCATCCTTCTTCACCGTGCCGGCGATCAGGGTTCCCGTCACCACCGTCCCAAATCCCTTCATGGTGAACACGCGATCGATCGGAAGCCGCGGCAGGGCGGTGGAGTCCTTGGCCGGCACCTCCAGCGCTGCCTTCGCCAGTTCACGTTTCAGATCTTCCAGCCCGGCGCCAGTCAGGGAGCTGACGGCCACCATGAGCGAGTATGCAGGGTCAAGAAAGGAGCCTCGCAGGAACTCCTCCAGCTCCAGGCGGACCACGTCAAGAGTGTCGCGATCCACCGTATCCGCTTTTGTGATCACGGTGATTCCGCGTTGTACCGCCAACAAACGGCAGATGTCGAAGTGCTCGACGGTCTGCGGCTTGATCCCCTCATCAGCCGCAACCACCAGCAGCACCACATCGATCCCCCCGACTCCCGCCAGCATGTTGCGCACGAAACGCTCGTGGCCGGGAACATCTACAAACCCCAAACGCAAAGATTCGCCGTTCTCGGCTTTCAGCTCAAGATGGGCAAAGCCGATATCGATGGTGATTCCCCGCCGCTTTTCCTCTTCCAGGCGATCGGCATCGATCCCCGTCAGCGCCTTGACCAGCGCGGTCTTGCCGTGATCGATATGTCCGGCAGTCCCTACGATGACGGACTTCATAGGTATCGGGTAAGCGTTACTTGATTCGATTGTAATCGGAACGTTAGAAGATCACGCACGGCCACGGATCTTGGCAAACCACCATCGCAAGCCAACGAAGAGGAATCGCCAGTCGTGGAAGAATTCCGGCTCCTTGCGCTCGAAGGCGTGCCCGATAAACTGCAGGGCCCAGCCGATCACGAACAGGGCGATGGCGTATCGCAGTATCGAATGCGCGAAAATGCTGGCCACGAACAGTGCCAGCGAGATCACGATGGTGGGAATGCCAAAGGTGTGACAGACACGATTGACCGGATGTTGATGGCTGGCAGCGTACTGCGCGATCCACTGCTCGCTTGTTCGCCCGCCCGGCATAGCGCTCCATCATATACCCGAAGATATACCCGAAATGCCCAATCCTGGTGCATCCCAGGCAGACTCAAACATGCGAAAATAAAAGTGTCGCCACGGCGCCCCTCTGGGTTATCGTGCCATCCAAAATTCATGCCCAACGTTGAAATCGCGCCTGCTATCTCTCCCGGGGTCATCCGCGACCACGGCCTGACAGATGACGAGTACCAGAAAATCGTTCACCTGCTGGGACGCGAGCCCTCCCTCACCGAGCTCGGCATCTTCAGCGTGATGTGGAGCGAACATTGCTCCTACAAGTCCTCACGCGTCCATCTGAAGCGCCTGCCAACACGTAGCCGCCGCGTAATCCAGGGCCCGGGAGAAAATGCCGGCATCATCGACATCGGAGACGGCTGGGCCTGTGCCTTCAAGATTGAGTCGCACAATCACCCCTCGTTTATCGAGCCTTTCCAGGGTGCGGCGACGGGTGTTGGCGGCATTCTGCGCGACATCTTCACTATGGGCGCGCATCCCGTTGCCGTAATGGATTCGTTGCACTTTGGTCCGATCACCAGCCGCGCGAATACCAGGGCCCGCGCGGATCAGCAGACCATCCATCGCAATCACCGCATTCTGGAAGGCGTGGTCAGCGGAATCGCCAATTACGGCAACTGCTTTGGCGTACCCAACCTGGGCGGCGAAACCAAGTTTGAAGACTGCTATTCGCAGAATCCGTTAGTCAATGCGTTCGCTCTTGGCCTTGTCCAGCGCGACAGGATTTTCTATGCCCGCGCAGCCGGCGAAGGAAACCCGGTCATCTACGTTGGGG